>CAZCRQ010000195.1:0-5880 GCA_964501095.1 uncultured bacterium
TGCTACGGTGGAAGTATCGTCCATGTTACGGGCGGGACGCCCGTGCTACGGTGGAAGTATCGTCCATGTTACGGGCGGGACGCCCGTGCTACGGTGGACGTCTCGTACATGTCACGGGCGGGACGCCCGTGCTACGGTGGAAACAATGCCGTTAATTCATCTGACATGGACTACTAGCTACTGAACGTATTTCTCAATAAATTCCCCAAGTGAGGAAAAGAAAATAAAGTCAATTTGAATAGAGTAAGAGTAGAAGACCATATCAAATGTTTTGATGGGATATATCCAAGTATAAGTGAGTAATGTTTGCCCGCTTCAGTAAGCTGGTATGTAACAGGCGACTTTATGCGGATTGGTAAGTATTATTTATTGTAAAAACGCGCTTTAGTGTGCCTTCTCGGACATTTGAGGTTGATTATTCATTTGAAATGGACTAGTAGATGGAAAATATGAATAGAGAGGGCGATTCCCATCCGACTGTTCGTCTGGCGCGTTATCTGGCGCAGAGGAGTGAGTATTCACGTCGAACCTGCGAACGTCTGATTCTTGACGGCCGGGTGAGTGTCAATGGTAAAATCGTGCAAGATGTTGCGGTTCAAGTCGATCCGGCATCCGATGAGGTGCGATTGGATACTCTGCCTCTCACTGTTCCTGCCTCCCATCTTTATATTGCCTTGAATAAACCGGTCGGTTTTCTCAGTAGTTTTTCCAAGCAAAAAGAACGTGGACGTATGCTTGGGGAATTGGTTAAGGTGGATCGTCGGCTTTTCACCGCCGGCAGATTGGATCGGGAAACTTCCGGACTTCTGCTGCTGACCTCCGATGGCGACTGGGCGAATCGAGCGATGCACCCGCGTTATGAGAAGGAGAAGGAGTATGTAGCGATCTTTAGAAGTATCTCTCCGGAAACGGCTGTAAAACGATTGAAATGGGCGTCGTTTAAAGAAAAAGGCAGGCTATTTTCCTTGAAAGACGCCAAGGTGCAGAATGGATTGGTAACCTTGACCTTAACCGAGGGACGTTATCACCAGATTCGCCGGCTGGCTCAATCAGTCGAACTGGATTTAATTGTTTTGATCCGTATTCGGATCGGTTCAGTTCGATTGGGTAAATTAAAAGTCGGCAGTTGGCGGAAACTCACGATGCCAGAGATTGAATCGTTCCGGTAGAGTTTTATTCTGTTCGTCGTGAGATCTAATAATCCACACAGGTTGCAGCTCGTTTTATTACATAGACCACTGGTGAGTAATCACGGAACGACAAAATGCCAGTCTCCCTTCTTTTACGCATTTTTCAGACTCGCAACTTGACTTTACTCTGGATTGGGCAGGTTATCAGCCAGAGTGGGGATTCAATTTTTCAGATTGGGTTACTCTGGCTGACGTTGGAGTTGTCTGGATCGGAGTCGGTGACCGGACTTGTGGCGATGGCATCTTATCTTCCGGCGATGTTGTTTTCCTTGCCGGCAGGAGTGGTGGCGGATCGCGGGGATCGTCGCCGGATTCTGATCTGCTCGGATGGTGTTCGCGCCATTATGATTTTAAGTATTCCCCTCGCCTGGATGCTCGGTTTCTTGACGCCATTATTACTGGGAATTGTAGCGTTTATCCTGGCGATTTCCGCCGCGTTTTTCAACCCAGCGCGCGATGCTTTGATTCCCCAGATTGCGCCGCGTGAGGGACTGTTACGGGCAAATTCACTCATCCAGACCTCTTGGCAATTCTCTTTATTACTGGGACCGGCGCTCGCTGGGGGATTGCTCTTGACAGTGGGGAAAATACACCTCTTTACCTGCGACTCCCTGGCTTATTTCCTTTCGTTTTTATTTGTGTTTTTCATCCGGCTCAATCCGACTACGTTGGATACTTCGGCTCCATTCCGCTTACGATTCGGAGATGTGCTCGATGGATTAAGATATACCGTCAAACATCCAGTCATTCTGCCTCTGTTGCTCATCACTATTGCGGACAACATTTTTATTATGGGTCCGGCGATTGTCGGGGCACCTGTGATTATAAAGGAATATTACGGTTTAGGTGCAGAATCGTATGCTTTTATACAAGCCTGCCTAGCGATCGGGATGCTGCTTAGCACCGTGATGTTGCTAAAATGGGGGGGAAAATTCAAGAAAGGATCGATTCTTCTGTTGGGCATAGTGCTCGATGGGATAACTTTCGTACCGGTCTATTATGCCAGGACGTTTGAGTTCTTTACGCTTATCATCGTGATTCACTCTCTCGCCATTCCGTTGCTCACCGTCAGCCGGGCATCGCTGATTCAGTCGATTGTTCCGTCGCGGATGATCGGACGTATTTTCGCCTTGGTCAATCTCGCGGTGGTTGGAATGTCTGCTGTCTCCTCAGGTTTGACCGGCTTGGCGCTTGAATTTATTGAGGCTCCGCTGTTATTCCTCATTGTCGGATTTGGGGGGGCTTTATGCGGGATAATTGGATGGATTTTCGCCGGGAGTCTGAAGAAGGCGTAATCTTGTTAACCCTGCAAGTCAAGTACAAATACAGAGGAATATAATTTATTACAGTTGGATTTGGTAAAGAAAGGGTTACTCTAAAGGTGATTTATTTGTAATAAATAGAGAGGTGAAAAATTAAAATACCGCAAAGAAGCGAAGAAGCAAAGTAAGTAAACACCGAATTAACATCATCCCTATCCTGTATGTTTCATCGGTGTAATCTCTAACCGATCACCATTCAACCCAACCTGAATTGTCGCACTATCTGTCACTTCCCCGCTGATCAAGGCGCGTCCGATCTGGGTTTCCAGTTCATGCTGGAGGTAGCGTTTGAGGGGACGTGCGCCGAAAACCGGATCGTATCCCTTCCGGGCAATAAATTCACGGGCATCGTCGGAGAGCTGCAAATCGACATGTCTCTCTGATAACCGTTTACGCAGATCCGCAGTCAACAAATCGACAATCTGTGTGATCTCTGCCAAAGTCAGCGATTTAAAGAGTACCACATCATCAATTCGATTGAGAAATTCCGGTCGAAACGCAAGTCTCAACTCACGCAACACCTTCTCTCGCGTTGATTCCGGAATCTCACCTGAAGAAGTGATTTCCTCGATGAGATACTGCGAGCCGAGGTTGCTGGTCATGATCAGGACGGTATTTTTGAAATTGATCACCCTGCCGTGGCTGTCGGTGATGCGCCCATCATCGAGAATCTGCAACAGGACATTGAATACCTCGGGATGTGCCTTTTCGATCTCATCGAACAGGACGACAGAATAAGGTTTGCGTCGCACCGCCTCCGACAACTGCCCGCCCTCCTCATACCCGACATAGCCGGGAGGCGCTCCGATCAGACGGCTCACCGCGAATTTCTCCATATATTCGCTCATGTCGATACGAATCAGGTTCTCCTCGCTGTCGAACAAGGCTTCGGCGAGAGTTTTCGCCAGCTCGGTTTTGCCGACACCGGTCGGTCCGAGGAAGAGGAAACTGCCGATTGGGCGGCGTGGATCCTTGATTCCCGAACGCGCCCGGATTACCGCATCTGCCACCAACTGCACCGCTTCATCCTGCCCGACGACTCGTTTGTGCAGCACCTCATCCAGTTTCAGCAGTTTTTCCCGCTCGCTCTCGACCAGACGAGCTACCGGAATCCCCGTCCAACGGCTGACAATGCTGGCAATCTCATCCTCAGTGACTTCCTCGCGCAGCAGCTTATTATCTCCTTGACGCGCAGCTAGTTTGGCTTCCTTCTCGTTGAGTTGCTTTTGAACTGCAGGGAGTTTGCCATGTTTCAGCTCTGCTGCTTTATTCAGATCGTATTCCCGCTCCGCTTTATCGATCTGCAAGCGTAAAATTTCTATTTCCTCGCGCAGACGCTGCACCTGCTCGATCGCTTGCTTCTCAGCTTCCCATTGAGTCCGCATGGCGTCGGATTTTTCATGTAAGTCAGCAAGTTCACCTCGGATGTTTTCCAACCGCTCCAGGCTCACTTTGTCCTTTTCCTTATTCAGGGCGGCTTCCTCGATCTCGAGCTGCATGATCCGTCGGGTTACCTGGTCGATTTCGCTGGGCATGGAGTCAATCTCGGTACGGATTAAGGCGCAGGCTTCATCCACTAAGTCAATCGCTTTGTCCGGCAGAAAACGGTCGGTGATGTAACGGTTGGAAAGTGTCACCGCGGCGACCAGGGCGTTGTCGTGAATCTTCACCCCATGATGCACCTCGAAGCGTTCTTTCAAGCCGCGCAGGATGCTGACGCTGTCCTCGACCGTCGGCTGATCGACTTGAACCGGCTGGAAACGTCTCTCCAACGCTGCATCCTCCTCGATATACTTGCGGTATTCATCAAGCGTGGTGGCGCCGATGCAGTGCAATTCGCCACGGGCGAGCATCGGTTTCAGCATGTTGCCGGCATCCATCGCGCCCTCAGCTTTGCCCGCACCGACAATGGTGTGCATCTCATCGATGAAGAGTAGAATCTTGCCCTCGCTGTTTTTGATCTCCTGCAGCACCGCTTTCAATCGCTCCTCAAACTCCCCGCGATATTTCGCCCCAGCAACCAGTGATCCCATATCCAGAGCGAAAATGCTTTTGTCTTTCAAGCTCTCAGGAACATCCCCACGGACAATTCGATGCGCCAATCCCTCGACAATTGCGGTTTTTCCCACACCCGGTTCGCCGATCAATGCTGGATTGTTCTTCGTCTTGCGGCTGAGAATCCGTATCACGCGACGAATCTCCTCATCACGTCCGATTACCGGGTCTAGATGTCCCTGTCTGGCTTCCTTGACCAGGTCACGTCCGTAACGCTCCAGCGCTTCATAAGTGCTTTCCGGAGTTGCGCTGCGCACCCGTTGATGACCACGAATACTGGTTAGGGCATTCAACAACCGATCTCTGGTGAGCGAAAATCGCTTGAATAGTTTTCCCAAGAAAGAAGTGGATTCCAGGTCGACCATCGCTAAAAAGAGATGCTCCACGGAGACATATTCATCTTTAAGCCGTTTCGCTTCTTCCTCGGCGCGAACCAGCACTTGGTTCAGACGCTGAGTTATATAGACCTTGCCCGCTTCAATTCCCCCGCCGGTCTGGTGCGGACGATGATCCAGCTCTTCCTCGACCGATCCCTTGAATGATTCGAGTGGAATGTCCATTTTTTGTAAGAGTCGCCCAACCAAGCCTTCCTCTTGCTCCAGCAGCACCGCAAGTAGATGTTCGATGTCCACTTCGATATGACCGTAGCGGATCGCCCGAGTCTGGGCATCATGAAACGCTTGCTGCGATTTTTCAGTAAGACGATTTAGATCCATCGATTGCTCCTACTTATATTACTCCTGAACTAAATGGTGTCGGCACTACGAATAAAGTGCTGCAGCCGTCCTCGGCTGCGGCACAATAATAAAAATATAACATAATGAAACAGGCGAGATCGACTGGATTCGATTGGCGGTCGGGGTGCTTTTCCGTGATCGGTATTATAATCCTTGTCACGGTTGTGATACTGACAATTCGATCTCCAGGCGGAATCGAGAAAAAATTGCAAGGGACACGTCATTCGTTGAACATAGGAACCATCGAATTTGAGTACGATTCCATGTTGGAGCCCTCGGACAAAGGCTTCGGTCCACTTGCCAGTCTCTGGTTACGAAACGCAGAAGGTACAGATTCGCTGCATTGTTATGGAAAAGTAATCAAGATTGATAAGAAAACATCAACGATCACTTTTCGCTATACTTCTCTGATTGATTATAATAAAGATAATCCGGAGTGGAAGATTATTAAATTTAGTTATGTTATTGATGATAGCAAAATAAAAATCACAGGTATTGAAGAATAGTAGCCTGGACGTCTCGTCCATGAAAAAGTAGCCTGGACGTCTCGTCCATGCCAAAATATAAATATAAAAC
>CAZCRQ010000196.1:0-5855 GCA_964501095.1 uncultured bacterium
CTATCGCTTTGGGAGTTGGGATAATTTTCGATTTGGTAAATTAAAAGGAAGAAGTTCTTTCTCTAAACAGTTTAAAAATAATCTTGCTAATAGATATGGAAAGCAATGTCTTATATGCTCTGGATTTTTTGGCATGAGATATTTACAAGTTGACCATAGAATTCCTTATGAAATCGGCGGCGATATTACTACTGACGAAAGAGAAATCGAGGAATATATGCTCTTATGTTCCTCGGCTTGATGTAGTTTGGGAGGGAAACGAAACCAGGCAATACGATCTTATAAAGCAATTAGCGGATGCGAATAAAGTAAACTTAGCAGATTTTATGAAAACACTAATTCGAGAACACCTCAAACATTGATGTGATCCAAGAAAATAATGTTCAATGAATTAAGCGAAAAACTTGAGAACTTTTTCAGCAAGTTGCGAAGTCGTGGGAAGCTGACTGAACACGAAGTGCAGTCAGCACTGCGTGAAGTGCGACGGATTCTCCTGGAAGCCGATGTAAATTTAAAAGTTGCGAAGACGTTTTTGAAGAACGTCGAGCAGCGTGCGGTCGGTGAGGAGGTGATCAGGTCGGTCACTCCCGCTCAGCAGGTGATCAAGATTCTCCATGATGAGATGCGCAAGCTGCTGGGGGCGAACTGGAGTCAACTCAACCGCAGCAAGGAACCACCTTCGGTATATTTGTTGGTCGGTTTACAAGGATCGGGTAAGACGACGACCGCCGGAAAGTTGGGCTTATATTTAAAGAAACGCGGGATGCGTCCGATCCTAGCGGCGTGCGATTTGCAGCGTCCGGCTGCCATCGACCAGTTGGAGAAAGTTGGCAAGCAAGGGGGACTGGAAGTTGTCTCGCGAGTGGCAAAAACCCCTCTGGAAGTGGCGTTGGCGGCAAAGGAACGGGCACGTGCCGAAGGTTGGGACACGTTGATTGTGGATACCGCCGGGCGTCTACATATCGATCAGGCGTTGATGCAGGAGTTGACGGAGATCAAAGAGGCTTTGCATCCCGCGGAGGTGCTGTTTGTCGCCGATGGCATGAGCGGACAAGATGCCGTAAATTCCGCCAGTGCATTTTCCGAGCAGTTGGGCATTACCGGTGTGATTTTAACCAAATTGGAGGGTGATGCCCGAGGCGGTGCCGCGCTAAGTATACGTGAAGTCACCGGTCAGCCGATTCGCTTCATTGGTATTGGAGAGAAACTGGAAGCCTTGGAAGAGTTTCACCCGGCGCGGATGGCGGATCGCATTCTCGGATTGGGAGACATAGTCACCCTAGTCGAGAAGGCACAGGAAACAATTAAACAGGAAGAGGCTCTCAAACTTGCGCAAAAGCTGAAAAAAGCGCAGTTTGATTTGGAGGATTTTCTCAATCAGATAAAGCAGCTTTCCAAGATGGGACCGTTGGAGAATCTCCTGCAGATGATTCCCGGAGCGGGAAAGATGTTTCGGGGAATCCAACTAGATCCCAAGGAGATCAAACGAGTTGAGGCGATGATTCTGTCGATGACACCCCAAGAGCGTCGTCAACCGAATATCCTGAACGGCAGTCGTCGACGGCGGATTGCCGCGGGAAGTGGAACGACAGTGCAGGATCTCAACCGTCTGATGAACCAGTTTGAACAGATAAAAAAAATGATGAAACGGATGAGCGGGATGGGCAAACGGATGCCGAAAGGTTTCGGACCCCTGCTCGGATAAAGGAGATAATATGTCAGTAAAGATCAGGCTGACCCGTCTGGGACGTAAAAAACGCCCTTATTATCGGATCGTAGCGATTGATTCTCGTGGAAGACGGGATGGCAAGTACATTGAAAAAATCGGTCATTATGATCCGATTCCGAAACCGCCGATAATCGAGATCGACGAAGAAGCTGCCATCAAGTGGCTTTCACGCGGCGCCATTCCTTCAGACACGGTAAAAAGCATCTTCCGTCGTGCAGCGATTCTGCAGAGATGGGATATGATGAAGCGTGGATATGAGCCGGAAGCTATCGACTCCGCAGTGCGCGAAAAAATGCAACTTCAGGATGCCAAACTGGAAAAAGCACGTCAGGCGGCGAAAGAAGCGGCGGAAAAAATCGAGGCTGAACAAAAACCGGCGGAAGAAAAGAAAGGCGAGGAAGCGAAAGAAAAGAAAGACGAGGAAGCGAAAGAAAAGAAAGATGAGGAAAAGGTTGTGGAACAAGTTGAAGCAACTGCAGAACCGGTAGTTGAAGTGCAGACCTTTATGAAAACCGAAGCCGAAGAAAAAGCCATAGAAAAGAAAGACGAGGAAAAACCTGTTACTGAAGCGGAGTGAGGAAAACGTGCTCACGGATTTTATTGCATTTATCGCCAAACACTTGGTTGAACACCCTGAAGAGGTGCAGGTCACCTGTTCCAACGATGAGAAAGCAGATACTTATACCCTCACCGTACCAAAAGAGGATCTAGGCAGGATCATCGGGAAGAAAGGGCATACTATCAAAGCGATGCGGGCATTAGCCAATGCTGTATCGGCTCGTCATGGCAAGAGGTGTTCCATCACGGTTAAAGGTCTTTCAGAGCCCGATGAATAAGCTGGAGTGTCCCCCAGAGAATCGACGAATTCTGATTGGTAAGTTGATAAGAGTACGTGGATTACAGGGAGATCTGAAAGTGCTCCCGTTTACTTGGGATCCCGAACGGTTTTTTCAGCTTGACGGCGTCTGGTGTAATACTTTTAACCATCTGCCACGATTCTTCACCTTCAAGCGGGTTCGAGTAGAGGGTGACTCTGTGTATGTTCGGTTTCGTGAAGCTCCGACACGTGAACTTGCCGAATCGCTTCTGGGAGCTGATCTTTTCCTGGACGAATCCGAGAGAGCGGTTCTGCCGGAAGATTATTATTATTACGATGACATTATCGGCTGCCAGATTCATTGCTCGAGATATGGAAATGTCGGAAATGTCCAGGAAATTCTTGAGGCGCCTGCCGGGGAAATTTGGAGGGTCTTCGGAGAGTATGGTGAAGTGTTGATTCCTGTAATTAAAGAATTTGTTGAAAAAATCGATACCCCAAATCGCTCCATTCTGGTCAATTTACCGGAAGGATTAGTGGGGAAATAATAACATTGGCAGCGTAGGTGTCCCTGCCTGCGAAAAATCGCCAGCACGGAGACTTAGGCTACATTTCTTTGAATTTCAAGATGTTATCAGTCGTCCCCGACTGACGCAATAAATATAACTGCCCGTGTTCATCGAAATCATCACACTATTTCCCGACAGCCTTCGTACGGCGATAAACGAATCTATTTTACTGCGCGCCCAACGGTTTGGCGCAGTTGATTTTAATATCGTTCAACTTCGCGATTATGCCTTGGACAAGCATCATACCGTGGATGATAAACCATTCGGCGGCGGTCCTGGGATGGTGATGAAAACCGATGTGGTCGCCAGGGCTCTCCATGATCTTCGCGAGAAGAGGAAAGACCCTGAACCGTATGTTATCTTTACCAGCCCTCAAGGGAAGCGTCTGGATCAGGCGCTGGTGGAGGAATTAGCGACAAAAGAACGCTTGATTATTCTCTGCGGACATTATAAGGGTGTCGATGAACGGGTGCTGGAGAGCCTGATCGATATGCAGATCAGCATCGGCGACTATGTTCTCACCGGCGGTGAAATTCCCGCATTGGTAATAAGCGATGCAGTTGTACGTCTGCTGCCGAATGTGCTTGGAGACCCGGATTCCGCCGCGGGTGACAGCTTCTCCTCCGGTCTATTGGATCATCCGCACTATACCCAGCCTGTGGTGTGGGAGGGCAAGGAAGTTCCGGAAGTCCTGCTCAGCGGGCATCACGCCAAGATAGCGAAGTGGCGTTTTGAACAAGCGATTGAAAGAACAAAGCGACTCCGACCGGATCTCTATGATACTTGGTTGAAGAAGCAAAATAAAATTTAAGATTCATCCGGTTAGAAGGAATAAAAAATGTCAGACCTTATTATTCAGGAGCTGAACCGTCGCGGGCTGCGTGGCGACTTGCCCGATTTTGCGCCTGGGGATACTGTAAAGGTGCATGTCCGGATTCAGGAAGGGGGCAAGGAACGCATCCAGGTATTCAAAGGCGCAGTAATTTCCCGTCGAGGTAAAATAGGCACCGCGACCTTCACGGTTCGTAAAACCTCAGGCGGTATTGGAGTGGAACGTACATTTCCGCTTCATTCTCCCACCATTGCAAAAATAGAAGTCGAGAAACAGGGCGCAGTGCGTCGCGGGAAGCTTTTCTATCTACGGAACCGTGTCGGTAAATCGGCGCGTATTCGTGAAAAAGAATCAACTGACAACAATCCTCAGTCTTAATACTGTATAGTTCTGATACTATTACAGTTGAATAGTCATTGTGAACTCGGAAATCGACAATAACCAATCATTAAAAGCTCCGATAGCTATACGGCAAATTACCCAAATCGCTCTGTATACTGCTGCCGCGGTCGCCTGCGGCTACTTGCTAATCGGTTTGCCTAATGTTGAACTGGTGAGCGGAATCGTCGCGCTTTCCGGATTGTCGCTTGGTTCCTGGTCCGGGGCACTGGTTGGAGTTTTCAGTGAAGCCATCTTCAGCGGCTTAAATCCTTATGGTTTGCCCTTTCCTCCTGTCTGGGCTGCCCAGATGCTGGGTATGGCTGGCACGGGATTTTTGTTTGGAAAATTGCGAAAATTATTTGATTGTTCCCCCCCTAAAACTCGAATTTTTATTAGCGTCGCTGGGGGAATTGCCGGAACATTGCTATTCGACTTGCTGACCAATCTCGCCTTCCCCTTCGCAATGGGTGTAAAAACCAACGCTTGGGGTGTCTATCTCCTCGCCGCCCTCCCCTTCTCCGCGGTGCACCTGGCGGCTAATGCGGTTGTCTTTGCTGTCATCGTTCCTGTCGCCTTTGACCGCTTGAAAGCCAGAATTTGAACACTTTGCCCTCCTTGCGTTTATTTGTTTACAAGCAAGTTCGAGTTGAAACCTCCCTGAAATTTCTACTATCTTCCCAATGATAAACATTTAACCAAAACACCCGTCGATATTGGGCGGAGGAACTATGTGGTGTCATCGTTTCAATTGTAATATTCATCATCGATATGCCTGAAG
This sequence comes from uncultured bacterium, assembly GCA_964501095.1. Lineage (GTDB taxonomy): Bacteria > Electryoneota > Electryoneia > Electryoneales > Electryoneaceae > CAZCRQ01. Next base: position 5,107 of record CAZCRQ010000196.1, read on the forward strand.
GCAACTCACTTTTCACCTCTGTATTATAATCTCACTATTGCTTATCCCTTCTGTTTCACGCACTCAACAACTCGGCGAGATGTTCTAGGAGGAGCTGCCATCGGAGTATATCATCCTCGATGATCCGAAAAAGGAGAAAAATCAGTTCTCCTACACCCTTGAGCCCAACTTCGGCACGATCCTCATTGCCTCCCAGCCCGAAGTGAATATGACTGTGAGTTTGAATGGCCTCAACGTGGGGAAAACATCGTTGGAATTGAAAGAATGCTTTGCTGGAGAATATACTGTTTCCGCATTATTGTATTTTACTGTAATAGCTGAAATTGCTGTTTAAATACACAGTTGCCTGGATTCCCACCTTCGTGGGAATGACGCCTGCGGCGTTTTAAGCTATTCGAGGACAACCTGCTTCGTGGGAATGACGCCTTGCATAGTAGAGTAAGCGTCCTTGACGGCGGGATTCGCCCCTTGTCGGTAGCGTAGGCGTCCCCGCCTGCGAGATTAAGGTGTCAGCCGAGGACGACTGACACCACATCATTAAGGTGTCAATCGCAAGCACGAAGATCGCAAGCACGGAGGAATCGCAAGCATGGAGGCTTACGCTACCCCTCATGTCGGTAGCGTAGGCGTCCCTGCCTGCGAGAATCGCCCCTCGTCGGTAGCGTAGGCGTCCCCGCCTGCGAGAATCGCCCCTCGTCGGTAGCGTAGGCGTCCCCGCCTGCGAGATTAAGGTGTCAGCCGAGGACGAC
>CAZCRQ010000197.1:0-5831 GCA_964501095.1 uncultured bacterium
TTCAGCAAAGCTTTTATTTCAACAAAGCTTTTATTTCAGCAAAGCTTTTATTTCAACAGCAATGCCTTTTGCATTCGCACCTCACGATTGTATTCAAATTGGAGGAAATACAGCCCATTGACCAGCTCACGATCCACCATCCGAGAGTTGAATATAAATTTGTGCAGCCCGGCATTGTATGTCCTGACTGCCTGCCAAACCTGCTGCCCGAGAATGTTGTATATGGTGATTCGCACTTCACCCGTGAGGGGGATCATGATTGGGAATAGTGAGCGAAGGATTGAACGGATTGGGATACGCAGTCCCGACAGCGAACTCCAGAGGCAACGGGACGCTTTCCACCGTGAGGTCTGCATAAGCGCCGTGACCAAAGACCGCCTCAACGTCAACCTGGATTGGAATCACATCTCCATTGGCTTCACGTACAAGCAGGATAATTGGATGACCAGGAGTGAAGCCGTTCACTTTTTCAGCCTCTACGCCTCCCCAGGCGACTACCGGTGTAAATGGCTTGTTTTCCAAGACAATCGCCTTTCCAACAAGCTGCTGCTGATCAAAGATTTCGATTGTCGCCGGTCGGCTTTTCCGCAAATCGTCGCTTAAACGCACCAGGACAATATACGGCAATCCGGTGGGAGACGGCGCATCCTTCACTTCCGGGATTTCCCAATATTCCTCGAGGTTGTTTGTAATCCCCTGCAACTGGACTCCAGGATTGTATTGGAAGGTTGTTGTCTCACGTGGAAAGATAAAATAACCGCACCCCGGCACCAGTTCATGCAATGTATTGACGATACGGGGGATCCAAAATCCTCCTTCGTCATTCTGCACAATAACGATTTGGTCAGTGACTTCAGAAAAAGCTGTCTCCACCGAAACCGGATAAGGGAAAGGATAACCGAGCCAGTTCCAATGTCCTGTCTCCAACGAGTAGAATGTTTCCGGATCGATCAGTTCACCCTCGATTGTCAATTGTGAGGGCGTTGTACAGAAGATCTGGTAGCCCTGAGTGATGGTGATGTTCCCAATGGTGTTGATCGTGGGCGGAATAAAGATGTTGCCGTTATTCTGGTAGACAATGGCAAGATTGGCAATGTCGCCGAAAACTGTTGCCGCATTTAAATCAGGTGGAACTAGGTAGCTGGAGATCAGCTCGAAATAATTTTGCCGCAGCGGAATGGTGAGACCCTCGCTCAAGACTGTTAAAGTTATCGGCACACGATACGATTGCTGGGTGGAGCGACTGTAAACCTGCATCCGCGCTTCATAACGTCTAGGTTCCAATCCCTCGGTATCGATTGATAACCTCACATCCTGCTCTTCCCCCATCAGCAGGTAACCAGATGTCGGAGCGGCCTCCATCCAATAGGGAGGGGGCGAGAGGCGAATCGCTAATCCATTATGAATGTAAGTATCCGGGGCGTTTGGCTGGTTCATGTAAATCACCTGGAGTCCGATCGAATGGTTATGGTTCTGAATTCCGATAGTGTACATGTTCAGACGTGAGTTCATATCCTCGTAACGTAAATGAATGGCGCCGTCGGAAGTCAAAAGTATCTGGAAGGTATACGGACCATCGCGCTGGATCCAGGATTGATGCCGTACGCCGTTGTAAGAGACAACAAAGGAATCGGAATATGCCTGGGCATAGATAGTGCCGGCTTCATCTATCCCGACATTGCCCCAAAAGGCGAAAATTCCAGCATAAGGTGCACCACGGTGAGGCAGAGCGGAGTTGGAGATATCACCCTCGCCTTCCGGATCGATTAAAACAACGTAGCCGCTCTCGCATACCCACAAGGTGTCGTAATAGATGCCGTAGAAGGGGAATTGGAACGGCAGAGCAAGGGGTCCGGAAACTGATCCGCTTCCCTCGCCGAAAAACTCGACTTCATTCTCCGGACGAGCGATATCTAGCCAGTCGTATATCGGTCCGCCGGTTGGTTCGTCGGAATCATAGAAGACATAGCCGAAATTATCGGGACCTCCAGCAGCTTGCATCCTTCCGTAAGGTGGATTTGGGATAATGGGCTCTTGGCTTTGGGCTTTGGATTCTTGATTTTCAAAACCTGAAACCTGAGGACTGAAGCCTGATGCCTGATGCCTGAAACCTGAAGCCTGATCCCCAAAGCCATTTTGCCTCATTCCGGGAATCTGCTCCTGCCAGCTATGCCAGATGCCTTCGACGCGGATATTGTAACCAAGTCGCAGACCGCCGGTATTTTGCAAGTGCAGAGTGGTCTCCAGTGTTTCACCAGGTTCGAGGTTGATATGAAACGTTTGCGGAGATACATCGAGGAATGCAGGAGTAACACCTCCCCCCAACCCGACAGCGATCATGATCTGACGGTTGTTAACAAGCCCGGCGGCAGTTGGTGGATTTACATTGTTGAATTCATATTCCAATCCCTCTGTCCCATCCGGGCTGATGATGCCGACCGTACAATAATTTTCCGCCGCATCATTATTGTCAACCAAGTTGTACATGAGGAGGATCATGCCAAGTCCGCCAGGCGATCCCCAGACAGCCGGATCCAGCAATCGGGCTTGAAAACGCATCTGAGTGGCGCCACTGTATCTCACCCAATTGTACCACTCGATGATGAAGCAACCATTTTCATTGTCATGATAGGTGTAGACGGTTCCATTTTTCAAGTCATCCCAAAAAACCGCCACTGCGGCATTGGGGCTCAACGCCCCTGGGATCGGACGGTTTCGGAAAAATGGGATGTCGGTCTCACCAAATGAAAACCAGCCGTTGGAACAAACCGTAATCTCCTCGTAAATATCGTCCCAGTAAGGGAATTCAAACGGAATATCGACAGTGGCTGTGCGATCCTGGTTGTTGCCGCCATCAGTGACATTGATATTCGTTCCTACATTGTTGATCGAGACATATTCGAATTCGGGAGTCAGATCATATCCGACATCGTTGTCTTCGTAAAAATAATATCCAGCGCTGCAGGGGCCGGTGGGCACATCCTCGCTCACTCCTTCCACCGCGAGCCCCAGCCGGAATTGATAGAGATAACCCTCCTCGGTAGTGATGGTGAGTTGCACTGGAATTTCGCGTCCCGGATAGACCTCCTCATCCGCGGCAATACGGAATAGAGTTGTCTGTTCCTCACCATCCGACCCGGGAGGAACATCATCCCATCCACCCTCGGCGGTAACGATGTCGATGAAATCATTATTTTCCCCCAAGACCGAGGTGAGTACGCCGGTCACGGTGCCAGCGCCCAGGTGGGGATTGTCATTCGCCAGGGTGATGGAGAGATCCGCTTCATCACCGGGCTCCCAATCGGTGGTGAATTCATACTCCACGATCCTCAGCATCGGCGCAGCAACCTCATTGCAGACTACCGCTTGAGTCTGCTGAAAATCCGTTCCCTCAAAACTGAAGAGAATTTCCACCGGTGCCTGGTTTGTCAAGTCGGAATCGAGCAGAAGACGCGGTTCGCTCAAAGTGATGGTTTCGCCGCCGGCAACCATTCCAAAGTCCTCGGAAGCGATTTCAACCTCACCATTCCCCATCGGCAGGGAAATTGTTATTGTCAAGTCCTCGACCTCGGCGACTCCATTCAGATGAAATGTCGCCTGCGGGAGAATCAACTCCCCCGGATTGATCTCATCATCGCCATTATTCTCCTCAAATTCTTCATCTTCAAGATAAGCGATGGTTTGCAATGAGAATCCGAAGGTGGGATCGACATCAAAATCTTCAGTATAAGGAATGACATCAGGGCGGGTGATGGTCAGGGAGACCTCATCTTCCAGAATCGGCGACTCGAAAATGACGTCCGCTCTGCCATCCTGTCCGGTAATGGCGAAACTGACAATCTGATCAGCTCCATCAGCAATGACTACACGTGCGTTTTCCACCGGCGCGCCATCCGGATCCTCGACATAGACTGGAAAGACTCTGGTATTCTGAAAAATGGCGTTGGGATGTTCAACGGTGAGTTCCAACGGGATTTCCGTGCGTAGCTGAAGCGCGGGATCGCCGATAGTGTTGTAGATGTGAAAATAGAACCAGGTGCTGTTCTGGTTTCCTCCGCCGGGATTCCACTGCCCCGGATAATCGTTATATAATTCCATTTTCGCGGCGAGGAGACACTCGCCCATGGTTCGAAGATTTAAGTCCAGCATACCGCGGTACCAGCCGCCGTCGACACAGTTATTCCACTTTGTATGAGTGTCCAATTCCGAAGGACCGACAAAGGCGACCGCGCCCCTAAGATTGTTCGGCGTTCCGGTACGAATCCACATCTCGCCGAAACATGGATCATTGCCGACTTCATCGAACGATCCACCTCCGCAAACCATGCTGGTGACGACCGGAAGTTTGTTGGTGTTGTTCAACGCGGCAACGTTATTGTTGCGGAAATAGGGTCCCTCCCATCCAGTGTAACTGCCGAAGCCGCGATAGTTTACCCAGGAGACTCCGGCATTGATGTCGTTGCCGATCAGAGTCGGATCCGGTGGACCGTTGTATGTCGCTTGATAAAACTCTGAAACATTGCTGAAACCGTACGCCAGGAGTTTATCATGCACCCACTCCTTGGTCATCCGAGTGGATATTGTATAGTAGTAGGTGCAAACCATTGTGGCGCGTTCAAATCGCGACAGATCGGCAGATTGCGGGGTTCTTTCGTATTGCAGGATTTTGTTGACAACCACTACCACCTCGGTCGCGGAATCCACCGAAATGCGTCCGATGTGGTAACGTGGCAGGACATTGGCGAGGTCGTTGCCGCCATTCAGATTATAAGTGTATTTATGATCGGTGCAAACCCAGGGATCCAATGCTCCACTGGGCAGAGAATAAGTTGCAATATTCGCTGGGGCATCCGTATCCCCGACCAACAAGACATAGTCCAGAGCAGGCTCCGCGATCTCATAAATATTGTCGATGTAGTTATGGATGCTGGTGGTGGTGGTGCCGGTTTGTGTTGTCGTCGCGACAATCACTTCATACCCGCAACGGGTGCGCCATTCTATCAACGGCTCCAGTTCATCATCCCAATCGGGAGGAACGATGATGAGATAACTGCCGCGGATGACATCTTCAACATCCAATTCATCACGCGCGCCAATTATATAGTTTGTGTAAATTGGATAAAGCGCTTCGCTGACTCCTGGAGGATTATATCCATTATCCTCCCCGGGGATAAATTCAATTTCAACTTCCACCCGGGAAGCGACTTCGATCTCAGAAGTCTCGGCATCATAACGCATCGGGTGAAGGATTAAGGGAGCAAAACGAATATCCCGCCAACGGTTAGTTGCGCCAAGCGTCACGGTTTGACTTGATTGCTGTGCAACTTCCCGGAATATATATGCATTCAGGGGAGCATCATCATGGGCGCCGTGATCGATTTCAATCTCGTGTCTGCCGCCGTCGCTCCACTCGATCCTCACCGTTCCCAGACGCGCTTCCATCCCCGACGGAACCGCAATCAGACGATTGTACACCGGCAGACGGGGACCCCCGGCTTCTCCTACCTCTCCCGCTCCCTCCATGAACGGCAACTCCTGCTCCCCCTCCCCTGGCTGCCAGATAATCTCCGGCGAGTCGAAAACAATCAGTGTCCCGTTCCCGTCGCGGTGGACTTGGGTAAATGGATTGGAGGTTAAAAGAGGTGTTTGATTTGTATAATCTGAAATGGCAAGTATCGGGATGAAGAATGATATGCCAATAGTCAGGAAATGAAATAGATGCTGTTTCATTACGGCTCCAGTTTTATGACTTTATCGAAAAAGTCGTATGTATATAAACTCATCTCAAAAGGTTATTGAGAGTGATTAGCATACAGGTGATATTCACCCAA
>CAZCRQ010000198.1:0-5821 GCA_964501095.1 uncultured bacterium
GGGAGATACTATTGTGCTTATGCCAGAGAGCCCAAAACCTAAATCCTAATAAAACGAGAACCCAGCCGATGAACCTCCCATTTTCCAAATACCACGGCGCCGGTAATGATTTCATTATGATTGACAACCGTGGAGACTGTCAAGACCTCTGGAGCAAGCTGACTGAAGAAACGATCAAGCGACTCTGCAGGCGTCATCACGGTATCGGGGCGGACGGTTTGATTGTCGCGGTAAAGGTGGATAATCCGGAAATTTCCTATTCGATGGTCTATTTCAACTCCGACGGCAGAACGGCGGAGATGTGCGGCAATGGTTTGCGCTGCCTGATGCGTTTCCTTCACGACCTTGGTGAACCGGTGCAAATCATGGAGCAGGTGCGAATCATGACCGGCGCCGGCGTAGTTGCCTGCTCATTTACTTCTGAAAACCTGATACGCGTGCAGATGCCCAATCCATCATTTTCGCCACGGATGGCGAAGATCATCACCGACCAAAATACAGTGAGATTGCGCCTGAAGGTGCCGGGATTGGATTACGAAGTGCCGGGAACTGCGGTTGGCGTAGGAAATCCGCACTTTGTCATCTACAACTATGAGATGTGGGAAGGTTCGGACATTCACGAGATCGGATCGCGTCTCTCGATCTGGAAAGATATGTTTCCGGAAGGAGTGAATGTTGGGTTTGCGCGAAAGGAATCGTCGAAGGCGATTAGCTTGGCGGTCTGGGAGCGTGGAGTGGGACCGACACTTGCCTGCGGCAGCGGAGCGGTGGCGGCGGTCGCTGCCGGCATCGCCGAAGACAGGTTCCACTTCGACCAACCGATTGAAGTCCGTATGCCAGGTGGGATGCTTAAAGTAACAATCGGCGATCAGTGGAGTTCCGCTCTCTTGGAAGGCGATGCGGTGAAGGTGTTTGATGGAATAGTCGCAATTTAAACATTCAGTTCTTCGCTATAGTAGCACGGGCGTCTCGCCCGTGTATTTCAATAGTAGCACGGGCGTCTCGCCCGTATCGTCTCGCCCGTATCGTCTCGCCCGTATCGTCTCGCCCGTGTCATGGGCGGGACGCCCATGCTACACTCCCACTTATGCTTGATTTTAACCAGGAGGTTCATTATTGTATAATGAGCCTTTTTCGCTTGATAAAGGAACGACGATAACCGACATTGTCATAGTGGATCATGCTTCACGCCGTTGCAAACGGAAACGACTTATCAAATTAAAAGTGATTCCAAGAGTTACATCATTCAATATCGAGGGAGCGGATCATGAAGAAAATGTTGAATTTTTGCCTAGGACTGCTGCTGATACTCTCGCTAGTGAGTCCAGCATTCAGCCAGCAGGCAAGTGTGCATGGATTTATCCTGCATCCCGGCACCGGCGAGGGAATTGCGGATGCCGATGTCTATTATGGTCGTCTCTATCATACTATATCCGATGAGGATGGGTATTACCTGATCGAGAACATCGTCCCTGGGCTTTACACTGCGTATGTTATCGCCGAGGGCTTCACACCCTTCAGCCAGGGCGCAATTGAAATCGTTGAAGGCGAGAACGAGTATAACTTTGAACTGACTTGTCCACCGTCCATCACTTATGATCTTGACACCTTCACCTTCGAAGTGGACTGGGGGGGACAGGATTCCGACATCCTGACCATCGGCAATGTCGGATGTGTTGATTTAACTTACTCCACCAGGATCACCTACCTGGAGGATGACATTTTCCTCGGAAATTTATTCCACGATCAGACGTCTCAAATCCGCAGCCTGTTTCAACAGCCGCCCGATGAGACGGCTGAGATCACTCTGAGCACCGATCCCTTCACCTTCATCCCCAGCGAACCGCGTAACAGCGAACTTGATGATCCCTATTTTCTGATTTTTCAGGATGCTGTCCCCTGGTTTAACTCGCATCAGGAGATCTTGACGCTTCTTGAGATTCCCTTCGATGTTGTCGGTTCTGGGATGATGGCGACACAAGTACTGGATGAGTACACGGTAATTATGACTCCGAGCGCTCAACCGGCGAATTTCTATACCACATTTTCCGTGAACGAGGATCGTTTCCAGGAATGGACGGCAAGCGGAGGCTGGATGATGTGGGGCGGCGGCAATAATAATGTTCCCTGGACCTTCTGGAACGGCATGTCGCATGTTTATAATCCGACCAACCAGAATATAATTGTCGAACCGGATCACCCGATTGTGGAAGGAGTGGTCTCGCCGGTCACTGGCACTTCATGCAGCCACAATACCTTGACCAATATACCGGAAAACGCTTTGGTGATCCTGCGACACAATACGACCAACCAGCCGACCTTGATCGAATTTTCCGAGGGACGCGGGAATGTCATCGCCAGCACTTTGGTCTGGGAGCATGGCTATCATTATCCGGATGTGAACCATACCAATGGGCAGTGTCTCTACAACACTATCGTATATTGTGCAGAGAATGCAGAAGGCGCTGGAAACTGGCTGTCAGTAGAACCGCGGAATGGTTCGGTTGAGCCCGGTGATTTGCTCGATTTGGAGCTTGTTGTCGATGCCGGAAGGGCGGAATTGCTTGAAGGGATTTACGAAGCGCTGCTCGAAATCAGGTCGGACGATCCCCAGCATGAGGTGGTAAATATCTGGATCACGGCGATTGTCGGCAGCCCGGGAATCCTCGAAGGCATGGTCACCGATGCCGAGACTGGTGTGGGGATCGAGGATGCGGAAGTAGCGGCATATCGTGAGGGAGAATTCTACCGTTCCGTCTTCTCCCATGAAGATGGACATTACTCCATGAGCCTCGGCAACGGCAATTGGGATATTATCGCCGATGCGGTCGACTACTATTGCGGCGAGTTCTTTACCGTGAATATTACTGAAGGCGAAACCACCGTTCTCAATCTTGAACTCTTCCATGAAATTCCCCCGGAAATAACCGTCGATGTGGAATCGATCACCTTCATCGCACCTCCGGAAGGGTCGGATTCCGATGTCCTGACCATTACCAACACCGGCGGATTGCCGCTGAATTTCAGCATCAACGTGGAATACCTTGAAAATGATGAGCTGGTCGATCAAATCATCGCATACGGCGGATTCCCTCCACCTTCATCTTTTAAACCACGAATTTATACAAATGAACTCGAATTTTTACAGACATCGCATCTTGTTTCTAAACCGAGCACCGTCCAGGTTACTCCGAGAACATTCATCATGCCGGATCGCATGGCTCTTCTTGAGGCGCCAAGTGCGAAAAGAGAGTATTACTATGGGATTGAAGAAGCCTGGAAGGCGTTGCAGAATCATCTCCCTCTCGACTTGAAGCAAAGGAATCTCTTGACACAAGCGGGAGTATTGCCTCCATTGCCTGAACTCGATCGCACCGCCGGTCCGGATGCCTTCGGCTACTATTTCTTCGATAATCAGGAAGACAATGGTCCCGAATATGAATGGCTGGACATCAGTCAGACGGGGACACTGGTGCCCGGGATGGGTGATGATGGTTTTTCTGGACCATTCCCGATGGGCTTCGATTTCCCCTACTACAGCAATGTTTACAACCAGATTTATTTCGGTTGGAACGGTTCAGTAGGATTCACCGGCACTTTCAATGATTTAGGCACGCTGACGCATGTCAACATCCCCAGTCCCACTGGACCGAACAATGCGATCCAATTCTGGCAGCGGGACATGCACTGCAACATCGGTGGATTGACCCAGGTATACTATGAAACCTGCGAAGTCTGGGGTGAATTGGCGTTTGTGGTCGAATACAATCATCTCTCCGAATACTTCGAGCAGGGAATAGAGAACACCATCTCCTGCGAGGTGATCTGTTTCGAGAGTGGCAATATCATCGTTCAATACGATTATATCGGGGCGACAGTCGAAACTAATGCGATGACCATTGGTATTGAGAACGCTGCTGGCACCGCCGGGCTGGAATACTGTTACAACAATGCGCAAAATGCCCCAACAGTGGGAACGGCGATTGGCTATACCCTTGATGAGAATGGGATCAACGCCGGCTGGTTAACTATAGAACCACGAAGTGGGGTTATCGAAATCGAGGAGACGATGGATATCGAGCTGGTCGCCGATGCTTTGGAAGCTGAGTTGCCGGAGGATGTGTATGAAGCATTGATGACAATAGAGGGTGACCATCGCGACACCCAACCGGTCACCGTGTGGCTGACCTTTATCGTCGGCGCGGGCGGCATTTTCCATCCGGTCGATCCCACAGGAATGCCTTATCCGATCATCATCGACATGGCGACCATCAATGGCGAAGAACTACCCCCGAATGCCGGGATCGGTGTTTTCGACGGTGATCTCTGTGTCGGCTCACTCACCGTTAATGGTGAATGGCCGCGTTCCCTGATCACCTGGGAAGGGATGCCAGAATATGACCTCCCCGGTTTTACACCAGGAAATGTTATATCATATCAAGTCTGGACACCCGATGATGAACAGATCCGCGATGCTTGGGCGACCTATGCTCGCGGAGATGGCACCTTTGGGGCGACTGGATATTCACGAATTACCTTGAATGCAACCGAACAACAGGAATTCACCATCACTCTGCAGGGTAATTACTTCGAGCTTATCTCCTTCTTCCTGGTTCCTGAGGATTTAAGAGCCACCAGCATCTTCGGTAATGTCACCGATCTGGTGATTATCTATCAGAACGATGGTCATATCTACATTCCTCCGTTCATTGACACGATTGGAGAGATCGATCTTACTCAGGCGTATCAAGTCTTCTGCCGTCAACGTTCTTTCCTCACCATCCGAGGTGATTTGATCGATCCCATGACCCAATATCATCTATTTGCGAGACGTTGGAACTGGCTTGGTTACCCCTTCCCCTATCCGCTTCCCCTTACGACCGCTCTGTCGGAAATTCTCGACGCCATTATCATCATGCAGACCGATGATGGTAGATTGTTTCTGCCGCCCTGGATAAATACGATTGGAAATATGGCACCCGGTGAAGGGTATTTCGTCTTTGTCTCACGAGAGGTAGAATTCCGTTTCAACGACGGTCAGGGAAGACTTGCCGGAACCAATGTCGAGAGTGAGACAGAGTTTGAGGGCACGGTCATTCGCCCACAGATAACGGAATTTCCCGCGGTGGAAGGCGCTCCGCAAAAGACCGGACTGCCTTATGCGATTCTGGTTCATTTCTCGGAGGAATTGAAGAATCTCCAACCCGAAATAATCGAAGTCTTTGACGGCGACTTACTTGTTGGGAAAGCGAAGGTGCTTGAAGAGCAGCCCTTTACACCGATCATCGCTTGGGGTGGTTCGGAAGAGCAAAATCTCCCCGGATTTGTTTCCGGAAATCCGATGCGTTTCGAGGTGAAGGAGGCGGCTGGAGAATCAATTCCCGTACAGTTTAAAACGGGCGATGCGCCAGTTTTCGGCAAGGATGCTTACGCCCAGGTTACGCTGGATCGTGTGAATCTGCCGACTGAATTCAGCCTCAGTCAAGGATATCCGAATCCATTCAATCCGACCGTGACGATTCCCTTTGCGCTTCCGCAAACGGGGGAAATATCGTTCAACATTTTCAACATTATTGGGCAGCGGGTGTATCAACTGAACCAGAATTATACCGCTGGTTATCACCGGTTTGTCTTCAATGCCGGTGAAGCTGCAAACGACCTGGTCAGCGGAGTCTATTTCCTCGAGGCGACCTTTAAAGGAGAAACGCAGAGACAAAAGATCATGTTGCTGAAATGAGAGGAAAAAGGCATCAGGGATCATTTGTTGCGCCGGATCATCGAATCACCGTGCCGCAACTTTATGTAGCACGGGCGTCCCCAT
>CAZCRQ010000199.1:0-5798 GCA_964501095.1 uncultured bacterium
CACCATCTGTATTTATCAGGTGCGAGAGGGAAATCTCGAGCCAAACTTTTGTCTTGTCTTTCCGAAGTCCTTCACAGACTACATTATACACTCCCTGCTGGTTTACCTCTTTCAGGTAATCCCAAAAGCGCTGTCTATTCTCTTCAGAACATAAAATATGCGGAGTTTTTCCGCGTATCTCGACTTCAGAATAACCAAAAACACGTTGGGCTCCTTGATTCCAATAAACGATTTTACCGTTCAGATCAAGGACTAAAACACATTCATTCAATGTGTCGAGAAGATATGCCAAAAACTGAGGCTGGATATTTATATTAGATACGTGTGAAGATTGATCTTCATTTGCATCTGATAACATCTCACTCCTTCTGTGAATAACTTTGCTCAATAAAGGGGATGTTGAACAACATATTTGAAACTTCCCATTGCTTCCGCTGGATTCTCCTTCAATATTTCCAGCGAACATCACATACTCTTCGCGATAAATACTATCATATTTCTTCGATAAGCAAGAGGAAATGCTTAATATATGGTTTTCTTTAGTTCTAATCGAGAGAGCCAATTTGATCGGATGAGACTGTAATAATACCGATCGAAATGCAATCTTGAATTGCGAAGCGTTTTCCCTGAAGAGAAGAGCATTCCATATCGGTTTTCCCAGAATCTCCTCTCCAGAATAACCCAATAGCTTCATACATGCTTGATTCACTCGAAGAATGCGACCTTTGGTATCGAGGATTATTACTAAGGTGTTCTGAAAACGATTCTTGTCCTCACTGGAAACGATTTTCTCGCTCGAACCAAAGGCATTCAGCGTTTTTCCCTCACCCTGTAATTGTATCGGTTTCATCCGAGTTTCCTTGAATAGTCTCTATTCATCCGAGCAGAATTCACTGCATACTTCTCTCCTTGTAAATCAATATACAGATAAAACCGAGAACCAATCGTGAAGGTCATCACAATAATTTGTGATCTGGATTCGATATTAAAAAAGTAAAACCACCTCCTTGACAAATGGAGGTGGTTTTATAAGGATAAGAAGCAGGAAATAATGAAAAATCACCAGCGTTCAGCGACAGATTTTGCCTGCATGAAGAGAAGAAGGTAATCCTGTCCACCCGCCTTGGAATCGGTGCCGGACATGTTGAAACCGCCAAAGGGTTGAACTCCGACCAAGGCGCCTGTGATCTTACGGTTGAAGTAGAGATTCCCGACATGACATTCCCGTCGCGCCCGCTCCAGATGCTCACGGTTGTTCGAGATTAAACCGCCGGTCAAACCGAATTCCGTGCCATTGAAAATTTTGATTGCTTGATCGAAATCTTTCGCTTTGATGCAGGCAAGCACTGGACCGAAAACCTCTTCCTTGGCGATTCGCTGATCCGGAAGAACATTCGAGAAAACGGTCGGTTCGATATAAAATCCATCTTCACGCACCTTGCCGCCATACTCCAGTTTCGCCCCTTCATCCCTGGCGAATTCTATATAAGAGCGGATTTTCTCGAATGCCGGTCCATCGATGACTGCACCCAGGTTGTGGTTCTGATAGGGATGTCCAACGGTCAGTTTTTTAGCCAATTCAACCACTTTTCGCACGACCGTATCATACAGGGGTTCAACGATAATCAAACGGCTGCAAGCGGAACATTTTTGCCCCTGGAAACCATAAGCGCTGATAACCGCCTGCTGGGCGGCGAAATCCGGATTCGCTGTGGCATCGACAATCAGGGCGTCTTTTCCTCCCATCTCGAGGAGCGTACGCTTGATCCAAATCTGTCCCGGATGTCTTTTCGCCGCCAGTTCGTGAATATGCAGACCGGTCTCCATCGACCCGGTAAAGGCGATCATCCGTGTTTTCGAATGTGCGACCAGGGTATCGCCGACTTCGCCTCCGGAGCCCGGGACAAAATTCAATACACCCGTAGGGAGCCCGGCTTCCATCATCAAGTCGACAAATTTCGCCGCGATCACCGGAGCGGTGGACGCTGGCTTTAAAACAACGGTATTCCCAGTCACCAATGCCGCCACTGTCATTCCCGACATAATTGCCAAGGGGAAATTCCAAGGCGGAATCACAACCACTACACCCAAGGGTTCATAATAGAGGATGTTCTCTTCTCCCGGATAGGGTACGACCGGTTGCGATCCCCCCAGACGTAACATTTCACGGGCATAAAATTCAAGAAAATCAATTGCTTCCGCGGTATCCGCATCCGCTTCCACCCAGTTCTTTGACACTTCGTACACCATCGTGGCGCTGAATTCATGCTTTCGTTGACGAAGAAGATGAGCGGCTTTCAATAAGTATCTACTGCGCACTTCCGGCGAAACCCAACGCCAACTCTTTTGAAATACTTCATAAGCCGCTTCAATCGAACGCTCCGCCAGGGTTTTATCCGCTTTTCCGACGGTACCAACTAAATCGCTTGGACTGGCGGGATCGATGGAACGTATGTGTTGTGATGTTGCCACACGCTCCCCGTTGATCAGCAAATCCCAATGCTTGCCAAAATTCCCCCGGGCTTTCGCCAATGCTTTCTCAAACTCCACTTTGATCTTCGCATCGCTGAAATCTGTCAACGGCTCATTTTTAAATGGCAGAACTGACATGTTTTATCCCCTCTAAATATGAAATCTCTGTGGGCAATCTCCAGGGCGTCTATTTTAACTCAAACCCCTCATTTTATAAATATAGAAACTGCATCTGGAAAGATCAACCTTGTGGATTCATCATTAAGCTATTGAAGAATTGCAAGGGAGTCAGTTATTCATCGGTTCTCGAATAAAGGACTTGAAATCAATGGATTATTTTAGTATAAAATTAAGATTTCTTTTTAGCAGATTGCCCGTGAATGCCAGGAAGTCGCTCTGAGTGTCATTCTCACAAAACAGGCTGTTCGATAATACTCTTACGGTTATCAAACGGTTATCAATAAGGGTGCCCTGCACTACTTGTTGTGCAGGGTGATTATAATTCCAAAAACATAACTCATTGTATTTCAGGATAATAATTATCAGTTCACGTTTCCTGCACAACAAGTAGTGCAGGGCACCCTATGCAGGGACACCACAGGCAGGGACATCGCACCGCAGGCGGGGACGCCTACGCTACCACAACTAAGGGATATAAAATATGCGACCAATAGTCACACCGGCTCAGATGCGCGAGTTAGATAAAAGAACGATTGATGATTTGCAACTGCCAGGGATAGTGTTGATGGAATTGGCAGCCCGCGGGGTGATGTTGGATATAGAAACCCTTTTACGCGGCAGGTTTGATGATATTCAAGTGCTTGTCTTTTGCGGTCCGGGGAATAATGGCGGCGACGGTTTTGCTGTCGCTAGACGCTTGCTGAACGCCGGCGCGTCAGTTAAAGTGATGCTCTGTACTCCACGCCAACGAGTCAAAGGGGATGCGCTGATCAACTTGAAGGTTTATGAAAATCTCGGGGGTGAGATTGTTGAAATCACTCAAAGTGATCAGCTCCTCAACCTTCCCGTAGCGGACCTGATTGTCGATGCCTTGCTCGGCACCGGGCTCCAGGGAGCGGCAGAAGGATTGATAGCGGAAGCGATTGAGGCGATCAATCGACATGACGCAGCGGTGGTCGCGGTGGATATCCCTTCCGGAGTGAATGGCGCTACTGGGATTGCCGAGGGTCCAGCGGTGCAAGCCACAGTCACTTCAACTTTCGGCGAGATAAAGGTTGGACACCTGCTGCCTCCCGGATTGAATCTGGCTGGCAGTATCAGCCGGGTCGACATTCAAATTCCACCAAAGTTTGTTGCGGAGTTGGATGTCGGGCTATATCTGGTCGAGCCGGAAGATGTATTTTCGATGCTGCCGGTTCGGGCGCGGGATTCTCACAAAGGGGATACCGGTAAGGTTCTTCTAATCGCGGGATCGTTGGGGATGACTGGCGCGGCAGAACTGGCGGCGCGCGCCTGCCTGCGAGCCGGAGCGGGATTGGTTAAAGTTGCCATTCCGCGCTCCGCACAGGCGATTCTGGCTGGTCGAAGCGCCGAAATCATGACCATCCCGGTCGCTGAGACAAAGAACGGCTCCATCGCCCCGGATGCCGAAACAACCGTCGCGGAAGCGCGGGAATGGGCGGATGTCGAAGTCATTGGTCCCGGGCTCTCGCTTAATCCGGAGACCATCGCCTGGTGCGCTTCCCACGTGCAGCAATTGCCTCTGCCGACCGTGATCGACGCCGATGGATTGAACGCCCTAGCGCAGTCGAAAGAGGGGCTCGCCAATCTGTACCCTAATGTTATTCTGACCCCACACATCGGAGAATTCGCGCGACTTTGTGGAACCCCTGTGGAGGAGATCACGAAAGACCGTGTGGAATATGTGCGCAATTTTGCCCGTGAGTGGAATGTCACCTTATTGTTGAAAGGTGTGCCCAGCCTGGTCGGCGTTCCTGAGGGACCGGTGATGGCGGTTTTAACCGGCAATCCTGGGATGGCAACCGCCGGTATGGGGGATGTGCTTACCGGAACAGTCGCTGGGTTATTGGCGCAAGGTGTCGCGCCGCAGGAAGCCGCGCTGGCGGGGGTCACCATCCACGGCTTGGCGGGAAACCTAGCCTCCGATGAACTTGGAGCGCATGGGATTGTCGCCGGAGATGTCGTGGAACGTCTTCCCCTCGCCCAGGATATTCTTGCCGGAAGAGCCGAATATCCGCAGCGTCATCAGGGCGAAACTTGCGAGTGTGATGGCGATTGTGATTGCAAGGATGAGTGTGATTGCGATAAAGATAGATAAAAAAGATTACAGGACAGGGAGGATAATAATGATAAAAATGACTATTCCAAATCAGTTCATTGTAGATGTCGTAAATATCATCATGTCCATCTTTATCATCATCCCCATCCTGTATTTTTTCACTTGATAAGCATCACCTTTTGAGTATGAACCTGGTTTTCAAACTGGAGTCGCAGGAAATACATCCCGCTGACCAGCTCCCGCCCGATATTTGAGGCGTCGAAGTCGAACCGATGCTGTCCGGCGGTGTATGTCCGGATCGTTTGAAACACCTGCTGCCCGAGAAGGTTAAACAGGGTGATTGTCACCTCGCCAGCTCGAGGCAAGGCAAAGGGGATTGTCACTGTCGGATTGAAAGGATTCGGATAAGCTGAGCCGACTACAAACTCAGACGGGATAGCTGCCAAAGCTGATCCATCCAAGGTGATCTCGGCATACGGTCCTTCACCGAATTTTTCCTTTATAGTAATCATGTCCACCAGAATTTCACCTTCTGATCCCAAAACTTTTACCGTGATCGGATGACCGGTGGTGAATCCAGGCAACTGATGTTCCGGCGAGCCTTGCCAAGCGATGATCGGTGTAATCCCTGTGTTCTCCAAACAGTCCTCTGACACCACAGCTTTGCCTACAAGTAAATCGGTATCGTAGAGTTCGATAACTGATGGATTTTGTGCTTTCAATTCATCCGACAATCGTACCAGAACCGCATAAGGAAGTCCGGTTGCAAGTGGTATATTGGTAAATTCAGGAAGTATGATAATATCATTGCAGACTTGGGTCGCTGAACCGTGCTTATTCTCTACAAACTCTGTGAACTCTGCGATCTTTGCGTCTCTGCGCGAAAATTGACCAAGTTCCGAAAAACTGAATGCCACATCTTCACTTACAAATGTGTAATACCCCTCCCCGGGCTGCATCTCAATAATTGTGTTCAAACCGAGATCGGGAATCCACATCCGCCCGTCATCGGTGAGGATGATCACTACCTGCCCGGCGATCTCCTGCAAGGCAATCTCAATAGAAA
>CAZCRQ010000200.1:0-5798 GCA_964501095.1 uncultured bacterium
GCGATTATTAGAGTGCTGTCAGCCGTCCCCGGCTGACGGAAAACAAAGATCTTAATGTTTCTTTTTTCTTGTAAAGATAACTATGGGGACAGGGGTGATCCACCAGGTTTATTCTTGGTGGCTCACTTTTACCCTATCGCAATGGCTCAATTTTAAGTTAACGATAACAACAGTTACAAGAAAAGATAATTCATGGATAAATCAGGCTACACAATTACTGTTTCTGATAATTCATCCGATGTAGTGACCTTGCGGATAGAAGGGGAAGTGTGCTTTAGTAACGTTGAACTTCTCTACAAAGAGATTTCCGGCTCCACTTCCAAGCTCTCGGGGAAAACGTTTCACTTCGATTTGGAAAATGTAGCACGCTTTGATTCTTCCGGCACGGCATTGCTTTCCAGGCTGGCGCGAGACTTCCAGGACAAGGAAAGCGAGTTGCATATTACCGCCGCCAGCGATACGGTTCGCGAGGTGCTAGCCCTGACCGATTTCACTCATCTACGCCAACATCCTGAAAAACCGCCTCACAGACATGTTCATCTCTTTGAGATTATCGGTGAGGATTTTATTGGGAGTATGGAAGACTTCGGACAGCTTCTCCGTTATATCGGCAGGGTTTTTCTGGCGTTGACCTGGAGTCTGAAAAATCCATTTCGTGTTCGTTGGGGGGAAGTGATCGGGTTGATTCATCGTACCGGATCGCAGGCGTTGCCGATTGTCGCTTTAATGAGCGCTCTGGTGGGGATGGTGACCGCGTTCTCTTCCGCTGTGCAACTCCGGCAGTTTGGTGCGAACATCTTTATTGCTAACCTGGTCGGGATCGGGATGACCCGCGAACTGGGACCATTGATGGCGGCGATTCTTCTCGCCGGACGTTCCGGTTCGGCTTTCGCCGCGGAAATCGGAACAATGAAGATTTCCGATGAACTCGATGCCCTTACAGTGATGGGGATTCCACCCCTGCACTACCTGATCGTCCCTCGTCTTCTGGCGATGATGATCGTGATGCCCCTGCTTGCCCTGTTCGCCGATGTCTTCGGGATCACCGGCGGAATGCTGATCTCGATTTTCAGTCTGAACCTGACACCCATCGCCTTTCTCCACCAGTTACAGCAGGCGATTGGATTATGGGATGTCTTTTCCGGGGTGCTTAAGTCTTTATTCTTTGGAATTCTGGTGGCGGCGGTGGGCTGTTATCGTGGGATGAGCACCAGTGGCGGAGCGCTGGGGGTTGGGAAAAGCACCACTTCCTCCGTCGTCAGCAGTATCTTTTTAATCGTAGTGGCAGATTCCACCTTCGTGATTATCTTTCACTACTTGGGAGTGGGTTGACAGTGTTTGGAGTTCACGCTTCAGTGTGTTTTAACCTAATGATTATCTTTTGCTATCTAGGATTGGATTGACAATAGATGACAGCGACAAATCCTATAATTGAAGTAAAGAACCTGACAGTCTATTACGAAGACAATCTGATCCTGGATGACCTCAGCTTTGAAATTTTTCCGGGCGAGATATTTGTGATCCTTGGTGGCAGCGGGTGCGGGAAGACGACACTGCTGCGTGCGATGACCGGCTTACTTCCCCCTCGCAACGGTCAGGTGCTCTTCGAGGGGGAAGATATGATCAGCGCCGGCGAAAAAAAACGTCAGGCGATTATGAAAAAATTCGGGATTCTCTTTCAGTCGGGTGCTCTTCTGGGATCGATGACTCTGGGGGAAAATGTCGCCTTGCCCTTGGAGGAATCGAGGAAACTTCCTGAAGAACTGATCGTGGAGCTGGTGCGAATGAAGCTAAAATTAGTGAATTTGCAGGGCAAGGAGCACCTGATGCCGTCGGAACTTAGCGGTGGGATGAAGAAACGTGGGGGCTTGGCACGGGCGATCGCACTTGATCCGCGGATTCTCTTCTTTGACGAACCCTCCGCCGGACTGGATCCTATCACCTCACTGGAGCTGGATCACCTTATCCTGGGATTGAACGCTAATTTCGGTACAACGATGATTGTGGTGACCCATGAGTTACAGAGTATTAACACTATCGCCCAACGTGTGATCATGCTTGACCGCGAGACCCATAAAATCATTGCTGAAGGCAAACCGCAAGAGTTACGCGATCATTCGACGATTCCAAAGGTGAGGGCGTTTTTCCGACGAGAACTGATTCCGGATAAGGAGTAGCAGATGGCGAAACAAACGAAAGCGTTCTGGGCGGGAGCCTTTGTCCTCTTCGGCGTTATCATTGCAATCTCGGCACTGATCTGGCTTGGCATCCAGAATTGGTTTGTAAAAATGCAGCCTTATGTGACCTATTTCGATGCCTCCGTGCAGGGATTGAATCTTGATTCCGATGTAAAATTCCGCGGAATACCGGTGGGACGTGTTTCAGACATCAAAACGGCGCCGGATGGATATTTAATAGAAGTGGAAATGGAACTGGAGCCGGAATTTACCGTACGCGATTCCATGCGCGCAAAATTGGGCATTACCGGTATTACCGGCATGAAATATATTGAATTGAATTATGTCGGACCAGAAAAGCAAAATTTACATCCCCGGATCGATTTCAAGCCGCCTTATCGGATTATACCATCTTATCCAGCAGGTTTTGAAGAGTTAGAACAGGCATTGAAGGATATTTATGATAAAATCATGGCGATCGACACCGAGGGTATTTCTTACAAAGCGAAGAATTTTCTTGATACCGGAACTCAAACCTTACAATCCATCGATAGTTTGGCTTCCGATCCGCGTCTGGTGCTGTGGACAGAGAAATTTGAAGGGACAATGGAACGCACCGAGGAGTTGCTGGCATCGGTCGATGAGCTGGTTAATGCGATCGATGCCCAGCGTTTCAACGCCCAGATTGATACAACCTTGATGGAGCTTCGTCAGGGCTCCCAACAGTTCCGGGAAATGATGGCATCATTGAACACGCAATCGAACCGCCTGGATTTCCCGGCAAAGGTGGATACAATTTATTACCGAATTGATGAACTGGTCAGCTCGAGTGTGCGTCTGGTGCAACAATCACAGTATAATTCCACTCAAGTTTTGAATAAATTGAATATGACCGTTGCGGAACTGAATTCCGCCATCGACCAACTCAGTTCTTTAATGATGTCGTTGGAACAATATCCATCTAATTTCTTTTTCACAGCTCCACCACAAAAGGAAAAATAATCAGGCATTATGAAGATACAGGTAGCGTCTACACTTCTCTTGTTTTTCTTCATGGCGGGATGTGTCAGTATTCCCCGTGAGAAGATAGAGATTGAACGTTATTCGATCGATCCCCCGGAAACCATAGTCAAATCGGATACAACGTTCGATCTGACTCTTTTCGTTCAGCCTTTTCAGGGTGATGCGGAAAATCGCGGTGATCGCATTCTCTTCCGTGAAGATCAGCACACTTTAAACTACTATTATTATCATCGCTGGATCGTGCCCCCGGAAAAAAATCTAACCGATATCCTGGCGACCACTCTGACGAAATGGAAAATGTTCGGGGGAGGTGTGTTTGAGCAGGAAACCGGGATTGTGCCTACTCACGAGATCCATGGAAGACTGCTGGATTTGCACGCTGAAAACGGACGCAAAGACAGGAGCGCGATCCTGGAAATCAAATTAACGGTGATTCGAATTCACCCGGAAACCTACCTGCATACGCCGATTTTTCAGAAAATTTACCTTGTCGCCGAACCTCGCCCCAATACTAGTGTTGAAAGCTATATTACCGCGGTAAACAACGCTGTCGAACAGTGGTTGTTACTCGTCCGTTATGATTTGGAAGCGCTGTTTCTGCAAGAAGCCCAATTGTTTAATGAACTCAGGGGAAAGAAACAAAATTACTCTCAACAGAGGATGGAAGGTGATTTGCGGTAAACCGACTGACACTAGAATCGTGCCAGTAATTGTAAATGCAGTACTAACGCTGACCATTCCTCGCCATCCGGCAGAGCGACCGCCAAGGTGATCCATCCACCGCCAGCTTTGATCACTCCACCCAAACCGTAGGAATAACACCATTTTTTAACCGCGGGGGAACCGAGCACCGCACCGTCGGTGAGAAGAAAGACTCGGCTGTCAGCGCCGGTCAGCAGACGGCATTCAAGGTTAATCCAACCAGCACGTGGCGATTTCAAACTATTCTCCAGAAAGCCTCGTACCGTTGACGCGCCCCCAATTCGCCACCATTCTGCATAGGGGACTTTACCTCTCGATGAACGTGTTTCCAAATAATGAGCCCCGATAAATCCCAGCCATCTTCCCTCTAACGGAATCAAACACTCAAAATCCACACCATTCTTTTGCAGGTCGCCGACCTCCGATTTACCCTGAGTAGCCCCGGGCGTCTCTGCCGAAGTAGCCCCGGGCGTCTCTGCCGAAGTAGCCCCGGGCGTCTCTGCCTGGGGAGAGGAGAAATATCTTTCCGTTCTAAGCCGAGCCAGGGTCCCCCGACTGGGATTTATACGGCTGTCACGTGAATCCATTTCAATTATGAGCGATGCGCTGTATAGATTGTATGAGATGGAATCCTCTCCAGACGCCAGAGAATCCGCAGTGATCATCTTGTGTGCGAACTGACCGCGGAGAGACAAAGTTTGACCCAACGCCACTGAGGAGCCGAAACCGAACCCCAGCGCCACATACAGACTCTCCTCGACCTCCTGTTCAATGAATCCTTCCAGGTTGAATGGCGAACCGAAAATGAAGGGCTCTTTGTAACGGAGAGCAAATGCCTGGTGCCGGACGTTGTCGCGTTGCCAATGGAAATCGAATCGACGTCCTGTACCGAGGAGGTTGTCGAGAGCGATGTCGACTCCTCCGGCAACGATGTTCGATCCACCCGTCTCCGGCGAATATCCGATCGCTCCGGAGACCTGGCTTGTCGGCTGCTCCTCAACCTTGTAGATGATCCCGATTTTCCCCTCAACATCCTGATACAATAACGGCGGGTCAACCCGGGAAAACCAATTGGTGCGCATCAACCTAAGACGCGAGGCTTCCCCATCTCGAGGGTTGTAACGTTCTCCTATCGGATAACGCAAAATTCTTTTCACAAGCTTGAGGTTTGTATGTTTCAATCCATTGACTTTAAGTCTTTCAATCTTGACCACTCGTCCCGGATAGGCGTCCAACTCAAGATGCACTCCCACACGATCCGGTTGAAAATCCGGAATCAAAGATCGTGTCGATGCTTTGGCGAATGGATGCCCCTCGTGTTCCAAATAGTCAACAATGGTTTCAAGGTCGGCGGTAACCTCGCTTTCTGTCAAATACCCACCTTCTTTTGTATGGAGCAGGTCGTTTAGATGTTCTTTTCTCTCACGGGATATCGAACCCGCCAAGCTAACGCTGTCGATTATTATCGGCAATCCCTCATCGATTGTGATCTCAAGATCGGCAAAAGTGGAGTCGGGACTGAACTGGATTTTGTAAGAAGCGATGCTGGCGAAAGGAAATCCGGCTTGCTCGGATATATTACGTTGCAGTTTCTGGCGCGCCGCGGTCAATTGCGAAACAGTGTACTTATGACCTTCGGTAAGACCGGTAAGATCGAGCAGCCGTCCGATGGTAAAATGCTCGCTACCATAGATTTGAATTTGATGCAGACGGATCTGCCGCTCAGGTGTGTGAGCAAAAGTATCAGATATGTTTAAAAACTGGAATAAACATAACCATATTGCCAAATAATAAATATAATTGTGATTCTTTATTATTATAACTTGGCTTTGCATTTACCGATCCCCATCCCAGGGGAAGCCCTCCCAGGGATCGACGTCAGGTGGGAGATAATAC
>CAZCRQ010000201.1:0-5760 GCA_964501095.1 uncultured bacterium
ATTTATGATATTTTTATATTCATGTTTATTCGCGTCCATTAGTGGTTCTCTATTAAAATAAAATCCCGATACTAATGCGTTGCGCCTTGTCGAGAATCCCGAAATCGGTATAACTGTAATCGATGAGGAGCGCGGCGCGACGCCAGGGGGCATTCACTCCGGCGCCAATCACCCAGCGATCCTCATCGGTGTTGAATTTCAATCCGCCACGGAGAAATAGGATATTCATAAAACTGTACTCAAAGCCAGTTTTGATGTTTTCCGCATTGTCAACCGGGTGATTCAACTGCATCGAAGCGAGAAATTTATGGTCACCCGCGGCGAAAAATGTCATCGCCCCACCAAGACGGAATTCTGTCGGTGGACTGTATGCCTTGTATTCTTTTTTATATGATCCTCCGCTCCCATCATATAAAGTGTAAGACCCATCGGGTTTGGCATTCGGACCGAAATGCGCTAGAGCCACACCGATACGTAAATCGCGGAAACCTGTCCAATAATAAGTCCCTAGATCGACCAGCACGTTGTTCATTCGTGTCTCTGCCAGGATTTCGCTGACATATTTGACTGTTACTCCCCAACTGAAATTATCGGTCATCGGCAGAGCGTAACTCAAACCAATCAAAGCATCACCGTAACTGAAATAATTGCTGGTGCCATCGGGATTGTATTCAGTAGTGATTTCCATATCGGGCATGGTCAGGGATGCCAGGCTGATCCCGAGCACACCAGTCGGCAGCGGTTGGATGTATGCCAGGGCGTTATAAGAGATGTCCGCAATCCACTGAATATGTACTAGTCCCAGCGTTCGATCTCCCCGAACCGCGGTCATGGGATTTTGCGACGGCGCTTTGACATTATCTGGCAGACGAGAGGGATCGACCACATACTTTCCCTGCCAGCGATTGGAAATTTGCGCGACTCCAGCCGGATTCCAGAACACCGCAAAGGCGTCATTCGCCACCGCGACATACGCTCCACCCAACGCCTCCGCACGCGCCCCGACCGGAATCTTCAAAAAGGTCATTGAAGATGTTCCTACTCGCTGCCCGCCAAGTATCGCTAACAGTCCCTGCTCGCCTCTCGCTGAACTGATAATTGTTAGCAGCAATACTATCGCCTGGAACCACGAATTAACACGAATAAACACTAAAGCAACCACGAATTAACACGAATTAACACTAATGATTTACTTTCTCTGATTGTATATTTTAATTTAAAAATTTCTTCAAGGCTCATACGGCATCATTCCCACGAAGCAGTCATTCCGAGAATGTCAATGAGTTCCCCAGGTTGTCATTCCCGAGGAGCAGGTTGTCCGAAAATGAAAAAATCGTCAGAGTGGATCAGAATCGTATTCCCAGACCTAAAAACGTCTGCCGTGGTGATTGCCAGTCGCTGGGATCCACCAGAACAAATCCCTGCGGATTCTCCCAGAATTTCGGATAGGGATCGCCATAATTATAAGGAACGCCGGTGAGTGGATTGATCGTATTGGGACGCGGGAAGTCAAAAAGATTCTCGACCTCAGCAAAAGCGCGCAATGTCATCCCGATATCGATCTCCCATTCTTTCCAGAGCTTCAGATCGACAGTATTCCACCATTTCGAGATAGCGCTGTAGCGATCGTCGGTATCCTTGATATCTTGCCTGTTATTGACCAATACTCCGGGCGTATAACGTTTCCCACTCTGTGCCTCCCAACGGATACTCCCACCCCAGCCGCCGGGGATGTGTAGACCAAACCAATGCGGACGATTATCCTCTGGAATGCGCAGCCAAAGGGTCAAACTGGCATTGATCGGTTTGTCCCAACTAAGGTACTCCTCGCCGAGGGTTTTTTCCTGCACTCTGGTATCCGCCGCGGCAAGAATCTCCGCGTTGGCACTCGAACTCTTGCCGGTGGCAATCTGGTAAGCGAAATCAGCAGTGCTGGTCAGGTAATTTCCCTGACGGGCGCGAAAGCGCATCTCAATGCCGCGCACCCGAGCATAGTCGATGTTAAAATACTGATAAAATGAGATGTTGCCCAGCCGGGGATTGACACTGCTGACCTTGAAACTAGTGGCGTAATTGAAGAGGTCTTTGTAAAACGCCACAAGTTCGATCACCTGGTCGCCGCTGAATCGATGCTTCACCCCCATCTCATACGCCACCGTCGTCTGCGGATTCAGATTCGGATTCCCGAAAAGCTGATATGTTGTTGGACTGTAGGTTCTCAGTTTGGAAAAGACATACGAGTATTTCGGGCGCTGGGAGAAGTGCCCATAGCTGAAAAAGAGCACATCACTGTCAGTTACCGGATGGCTGATCCCGAGACGGGGACTGAGATGATACTTGATCCGTCTGCCGAGAATCTCGGTTGTCTCATCGCGAAAGGTCTGACGCGCTTGTGGAGTCAGAGTGATGATGCGTTCATCCTCAATGGCGTCTTCGACATACTTTCCGGGACGCCACCAGTCAAAACGCAACCCGACATTGCCGATCATCCCCTTGAATTCGATTTTGTCCTGGAGGAACAGGGCGCCCGCTTCGCTCAAGGCGTGATACATGTCATAATCACCGCCGAGCGCGGTCGCCGATATCCAGGGATCGTGGATATTTAAAACCTGCAAGCGAGTCTGCTCGTATTCCAATCCCGCTTTGATCTGGTGTTTTGGGTGCACTTGGCTGGTCAACTTGGTTTTGAATTGCCAGGTGTCGTTAAAATGATCATGGTAGATGCTGCCGCTGCCTTGATCCCAATATCCATCTCCATAAGTCACCTGGACCTCGCCGTCGGGCAATAAGGTGTAGTACGCTGGTTCGACATCCACCGGCTCCTGATACTCGGAATAATGTAACCGTCCGACTCCCGAATGCACTCGATTGTAAAAATTCCCCAAAGTGACTTCATAAAAGGTTGTAGTGGAGAGGGTGTGAGTCCAATTGACTGTCTGCTGAATGCCTTCGCGGCTTATGGTGTTATACTGATCGAGGATGTCCAGGTATTCGAGCGGGAAAAATTCCTTATCCTCCAGCAGGGATTCAAAGTAACCTTGATTGATCTGGAGACTTCGTCCATAACTGTAGGATAGCTTGTAAATATCCTTCGGCTTATAGGTGATTTTAGTCAGGATCGACCAGTTGTTTTCCTCACGCAGGGCAAATGGATCATACGCTTTCTCGTACGGAACAAGCGGAGTAGGAGAATGTGGAAGATAGGTGTCGCTGACGAATCCATAACCGTTGATGAAGAAAGACATTTTCCCTGGCAGATTTAATCCGACCTCCCGCGCCGCTTGACTGGTCAGGAAGAGAGGTCCGCCCAGAGAAAACTCCACGTTTCCGGTATTCTGGTGTTCCTTTGGATAACCGGCGAGATTGTCGGTCTTTAAGGATAGGGAGCCGGTGTAATGGTCGCTGCCTTCCTTAGTCTCGACATTGACCAATCCGCTCATCGCTTCGCCATACTCCGCATTGAATCCGCCAGTGATCACTTCGAGCTGCTTGATCGCATCGGCGCTGAGATAGATGCCCAATCCCTTCCCACTCACCGGATCCTTGACGGAGAGGTTATCGATGATATAGAGGTTCTCATCCGCTCTGCCTCCGCGAATATGAATCTCGTTGTTCGAGGCAACCACTCCGACCTGTTTCTCGAGTACGTCATTGACGCTCTCCACGGTCAGATCTGCGATGTCCTCGCTGTTCATCACTCTGGCGGAGGAGGTTTCATCTACATCCAGCAGGGGTTTCTTGCCGATGAAGACGACTTCCTGCCCAAGCGCGAGATAGGTCTCCTCGAGGGCGAAGTCCACCTGAACCGCCTGATCCATTTTCACGATGACATTGGTATTGACCGCGACTTTGTAACCGATGAAAGATGCCTGGAGATCATAGCTACCAGGTTTTACGCCGCGAATCACGTATTCGCCGTCGAGGTCGCTGGCGGCGCCAAGGTAGGTGCCCTTGACGATGATATTGACCCCAGGCAGCGGTTCTCCACTCTTGGCATCTGTCACTCGTCCCTGGATGCGTCCCAGAGCAAAAGTGGTCTGTGCATTTAATAGGATTAAACAAATTGCAAAAAATTTAAGTATTATAAATTTCTTTATACTCATTCCATCCTTCGTGTGCCTTCGTGTCCTTCGTGGAAAACTATCTAATTCACTTAATATGTATGTTTAAATTAATCATTCCACATCGAACAAGACTCGAAAAACCTGATCCAAATTGTTCAACTCTCGAAAAGTGTAGAGCGGAATGCTGATCAAAGTGTAGGATTTATCCGGGCGACGAATAACAATCGCCGGATGCCCGGTGTAGCGCGGAACGGGTCGAGTGTCCTCATCCAAACGATAGAGCACTTCCGCGCCGGGGGCGGGCTCCAGATAGATGCTGGGACGCCCGATGGTTTCCGCCAGTTCCAGGATAGGCAGACGCGGATCGGACTCCGGTATCAAACGCACAGTATCTTCCGGCGAATTGCTCAGGCGGCGGATAGTATCGGCATCTGCGGCGACGTCGATCCACATCCCAGTGTCGATCTCACTGGCAGAGAGCACCATCCGGTTGCCCGGAGTATTTATAAATGTATACATTGCATTGAAGGCTTCCGACAGCGTACCACCCTCATAATAGGAATACCAATAAATTCGCTTGAACATCCTTAGTGTTGTAGTGACATCATAACTGCTGAAGGGCAATTCATTGTTAATCCGCCAGACGCTATACCCGACATTCTCCGCCCCGACCAGCTCCTCGAAAATTGCTTTGTAGTATTGAAGATGCACTCCCTGCCGGTCAAGGGCATAATCATCGACAATAAGGTATTCTCCAAGCGGCGCTTTTACCACCCACTCCGCCGGATCTGTCTGCACTGTGCTGTCTGGGAAATGGATGCGATTCGATTGGAATCCGGCGGTATCCTCTGCCTTCGCCCAAAAAATGTGCGCTCCGGCTGTCAAGATTTCGCCTTCCAGCGTCACGCTGCTGATGGCGGCGTCCTGACGCATCCAATTGGTATCGCCGTCCGCAGGATCGAGGGCGTAGTAATAGTACTGCAACGTCTCATTGCCGTCTGGATCGGAGCCATCCCAGATAAACGTCCGTACAGGGAAAGTGTAATATGTTACATCGATAAAACGAAGCGGATTTGATTGAATCCGAAACTCGATTTCGGGCGGAAGGTTCTTCACCGGCAGGCTGACCATCGCCGGCGTAGGATCTTCCAAGCCGATATTGTCCACCGCCTTTACCTGAAAGGTGAAGATATCGAAATCGGAGCGGATTGGAACAACAAATTCCTTGGATTCGCTGCGGTCTTCGATCCATTCGCTGTTATCCCAGGAGGTGTCCGTGATCACGATCTGCAGGGTGTCGTTGAAGCGGTAATACCTGCCCTCCTCAGGGATATCATCCTCCGGGGCTAATCTATAGAATATCAATTTTCCCCAGCGGTATTGATAATGAGTGATCCTGCCGTCGAGATCCTCCCCCCACCAGTGTAGTGTTTTACGGCTGGCGGAAATGCCGGGCATCATTCCCTCGTCAAGATCGAACGAAAGGTAGGTCTCCGGGGGTTGATTGACTTGGGGATTCCTTCGCGGCGCCTGCAAACCATCCGCATTGATAGGGTTCGGTTCGGTGCAACTGAGACAAAATAACAACGTCAGAAGAATTACAAGAATGCTCAGGACAGGTTGTCCGAGAATGGGAAAACGTGCCGGCGGTGTCATTCCCGCGGAAGCGGGAATCCAGGAAAATCAAGTACTTACA
>CAZCRQ010000202.1:0-5757 GCA_964501095.1 uncultured bacterium
TATACTGCCAGTTCATATTTCCTGCACAACAAGTAGTGCAGGGCACCCGCTACCCCTCGCAGGCGGGGACGCCTACGCTACCCTTCGCAGGCGGGGACGCCTACGCTACCCCTCGCAGGCGGGGACGCCTACGCTACCCTTTCGCCTGGAAAGCGACCATCCCAATGGTATCGGAACAAGCCGGTCTCTTTATACTCAAGCTCGTTTTTTAGTTGGGTGAACCATGATTAGTTGGGTGAACCATGAATATCACCGTAACAGAGAGCCATCAGGTGATAAGAGAGTCTGTTGACTCCCAAGGAAAGGCAATCTATATTTGCAGGCTTAAATAATAGATGCTTATTGGTGGAATCGTGAACACAGAACATTTAAACAAGAATACAGTAGAACGCAAGTGGTACGTTATTGACGCGGACGGTAAGGTGCTGGGCAGGATGTCAACCCGCATCGCCAACCTCCTGCGAGGTAAAACCAAACCTACTTTCTCCCCACATGTGGATGGCGGAGATTTCATCATTGTTACCAATGCCGAGAAGGTGGTTTTAACCGGGAAGAAGCTGGAGAAGAAACTCTATTTTCGCCATACCCAATATCCCGGCGGCATCAAGTTAACTCCAGCCAAAGAGATGATGAAAAAGCACCCGGATCGTGTAATCCGTCGTGCCGTCTGGGGGATGCTGCCTAAGGGACGGTTGGGACGGAAAATGATCCGGAAACTGAAGATTTATTCGGGTGCGGAGCATCCCCATCAAGCGCAAAAACCGGAACCGATAACTTTTTGAGGATGAAATGAGGAAAATCCCATTAAATTGTGTCTATGCGACAGGAAAACGTAAGACCTCGATTGCTAAGGTGTGGCTTGCTCCGGGGAATGGCAGTATCACCGTGAACGACCGTTCTCTGCAGGAACATTTCCGGCGACCGATTCTCCAGCAGATTCTCGAGCAGCCTTTTGTTGAAATTAACGGTTTGAACCAGTATGATGTTTATGCGATTTGCAGAGGTGGCGGACTTACCGGTCAGGCGGGAGCGGTGCGCTTGGGGATCGCGCGGGCGCTGGTCAAGCTTAATGAGGAATTTCGCACCCCTCTTCGTCAGAACGGTTTCTTAACCCGTGATCCGAGGCAGAAAGAACGTAAGAAATACGGTCAACCGGGAGCGCGGAAGAAATTCCAGTTCTCCAAACGTTGATGTTATAATTATATAATGGGCAATGATTCATATAAAACAAAAAGCCAGCATTAGAATGCACAGAATCGGGAGCATCTGGCTCCCGATTCGTCTATCTGCAACCACATTAACTTAAAACTTGCTCGATCCGGTCAAGGGTGCGCTAATAGCGTCCCTGCCTCCTACTGGAGACGGCACAAAGGAGACGATTATGCCACGAGTTACCACCCAGCAGTTGATTCTGGCTGGAAGCCATTTTGGTCATCTCACCCGCCGCTGGAATCCAAAGATGAAGCCATACATATTCATGGAACACAACGGCATCTATGTGATGGATTTACAGAAAACCCAAAAGCTGCTTGATGAAGCCTGCGACGAGGTGGAAAAGATCGTAGAAAAAGGGGAAAGCGTGCTGTTTGTCGGAACTAAAAAACAGGCGCGTGACATCATCCGTGAAGAAGCCATGAGAGTTAGTATGCCTTATGTCAACGACCGTTGGCTCGGCGGGATGTTAACCAATTTCGCGACTATCCGCAAATCGGTGAAAAAGCTGGAATTACTGGAAAAGAAGATGGTGGACGGCACTTATGATTTAATCTCGAAGAAGGAGCGAATGACCATCGACCATCAGCGCGATAAGCTGCTGCGCGCACTGGGTGGAATACGTGAGATGAAGCGTTTACCAGGCGCCATGTTTGTTGTCGATACTCTGGAGGAGGAAATCGCCATACACGAGGCAAACAAGCTCGGCATTCCGGTTTTTGGCATAGTTGACACCAATTCCAATCCAGATCCGATCCAATATCCCATTCCAGCAAATGATGATGCTTACAAATCCATTGGATTGATCGTAAAGACATTTACCTTGGCGATACTTGAGGGTCAGGCGCGGTTGGAAGCGTTAAAGAAGGAAGAAGCGGCTCCAACGAAGGAAGTGAAAAAGGAAGCAGCGGAAGCGAAAAAACGTACCGGACCCCGTCGCCGACGCACCTCGCACGCCGGAAAACCCAAAGCTGACCAATCCATAAAAGCTGAGGCGGAAACACCGGTGGAGCCTTTGGTGGAAAAGCCAACGGAGAAAACTGCGGGGCAAATATCTGAAAAGCCGGAAAAATCCGAAAGAATGCCGAGAATAAAATCCCCAGCGAAACCGAAGGACGTTGAAAAACCGAAAGATGCAGAAAAAAGGGAAGAAGAGAAAAAACCTGGCGATTCCACCAGATCAAGAGACAAAGAGAAACCAAAGCCGGCTCCGAAGCCAATAAAAGTCGAGCAGCCAGCGGAAAAAACTGAAACGGTCGAATAACCGGACTGTCAGGTATGAGAAAGAAAACGCCATGGAAATAAAGGCAAAGGATGTAATGACGCTGCGTCAACAGACCGGCGCCGGGATGATGGATTGCAAGAAAGCATTGGCTGAGTGCCGCGGTGATATTGAGTCGGCGGTCAAGTATCTTCGCGAAAAGGGGCTGCTGGCGGCGAAGAAACGCGCTGACCGGGTAGCAAAGGAAGGGACTGTCGTCATCCGCAGCAATGAGGATCGAACGGTCTGGGCGATTGTAGAGGTCAATTGTGAAACAGATTTTGTCGCCCGTAATGAGGAATTTATCGCTCTGGCGGATCAGCTTGCAATGCAAGCGCTGAAACTTGATGTCTTAAAAGCACAAAATCAAACAATTCCATTGGAAGCCTTCGACCTATCTGGATTAAAGGCATTTGCGGGGAAAGTCGGTGAGAATCTTTCGATGAGCCGCGCCGCTGTGCTTTATCGGCATGATAACAATATAGTGGAGAGCTATATCCATCCCGGATCGCAGCTTGGAGTCATAGTAGAGGTGCAGGGAGATGCATCAGCGATAAAATCCAATGCGGCGAGTGAACTGGCGCACGACCTGGCACTGCAAATCGCCGCTGCCGCACCATTATATATCAAACGAGACGAAGTTCCACCTGAGGTTCTTGAAAAAGAAAAAGAGATCTACATCAACCAGATGCGAAATGAAGGAAAGCCGGAAGCCATTCTCGAAAAGATCGCCATAGGGAAACTCAACAAATTCTTTGAAGACAATTGCCTAATTGAGCAGCTCTATGTAAAAGAAGCGAAACAGAAGGTGTCACAGCGTATCGCCGAAGGAG
This sequence comes from uncultured bacterium, assembly GCA_964501095.1. GTDB lineage: Bacteria > Electryoneota > Electryoneia > Electryoneales > Electryoneaceae > CAZCRQ01. The sequence continues at coordinate 3,307 of CAZCRQ010000202.1, forward strand.
CGAAAGCGGCGAATGGAGCGCTCTATGTTTCCCAATTCATTCGGTTCAAAGTTGGGGACAGCAGGTGAGAATAATTTAAGCAACATCAGTTGTAATCGTTTTCGGAACCAACACTTTCAAATCGTTGTCAACCTGATACTCCGGGACAAGCTCCCTTATTTCCCGACGGACTTCAGCGTTACTTTTGTTCTGGCAAGTGTCAACAAGATTAAGCACTTTCCTAAGAAAATCCTTATCCTGCGAGAGTTTGGGTTCAAGCACGAACAAGTTGGGAATGGTAGTGTTGCTCTCTTCCCCTTCAAGGAATAGGGACTCATGGAGTTTTTCGCCCGGTCTCAAGCCGGTATAGATGATTTTCACATCTTCATTCACTTTCAATCCCGACAATTCGATCATATATCGGGCGAGATCGACAATTTTGATTGGTTCACCCATATCGAGTACGTAGATATTTCCGTTCTTTCCGATCGCTCCCGCCTGCAACACAAGCTCGACCGCCTCTGAAATCAGCATGAAATAACGTGTCACCTCGGGATGAGTGACAGTGATCGGTTCTCCATTTTTGATTTGCTGCTTGAATTTGGGAATCACGCTTCCGGAACTCCCGAGCACATTGCCGAAGCGAACCGCGATATAGTTGGTTCCATCGATTTTATTGTTGAGTAAAGTCACCTGTTCGCAAATTCGTTTCGTCGCCCCCATCACACTGCTGGGTTTCACCGCTTTATCCGTCGATATGAGGATGAACCGATCGACGTTGAACTCATCCGATAATTGCGTGAGGATATAGGTAGAACGGATATTGTTGACGATGGCTGCCTGGGGATTTAGCTCCATCAATGGCACGTGCTTATATGCTGCGGCGTGAAAAATCAACTGCGGTCTCTGGGCTTCAAACACTTTGCGGATCAATGGTTCATTACCCGCATCAGTGATATTAAAAATTATATTCTCATTTGGATATTTTCTCTGCAGGTAAGATTCCGCCAGATAGACATTGAATTCGCTGTTATCGACAACGACCAACCGTTCCGGATGAAATTGCGCGATCTGATTGCAGAGTTCACGTCCGATGCTGCCGCCGCCTCCAACCACCATTACCCGCTGGTTGTATATCATTTTCTCTACCGGTGTAAAGTCCAGATGAATCGGTTTGCGCCTTAAAAGATCGCGAATCTCGAAACTCCTTAGCTCATTGGTGGTTACCCGTCCCTGGATCAGATCACGCAGCCCGGGAATCGTTTTCACATCTACCAGGTCATTTACCTGCTCACGAATCAACTGCAGGATCTGACGCGTCTCGGCTCCGGAAAGAGCGGGAATGGCGAAGTAAATGTCTGTAATTTGGTGTCGGTCGACCAATTCTTTGAGGTCTTTCCCCGTTCCGATGACACGTTTCTCATGGATGTACTTGCCAATCTTTTCTGGATCATCGTCGATAAAACCGATTACGTCGATTGCAATGCCGGTTTTTAAAGTGCTGGTGTTATGGATGCTTCTCAATAACATCTCACCAGCCCGTCCCGCGCCATAGATCAAGATACGCTTGGATTTTGGGATGATTTGCCTGTTTCTTAACGTCTCGAGCGGATTCTCATGAAAATAACGAATCACCATGCGAATGGCGCCGGTATAGAATATCACCAACACCCAGTCCGTAATCATGATAAAGCGCGAGCAAAGTCCCACCTTAAAGGCGAAATCGAGAAGAACAATCAGCAGCGAACCCGCAGATGCCGCCTTGACAATATTCTTGAGATCATGTAAACTGGAATATCGCCACATCGAGGAGTAAAGACGGAAGACAGCGAACATCAGCAGACGTATCAATACTATATAAGGTAAAAAATTTGCAATTTTCTCAAAATGAGTATATACTTCCTGAAATGAGAATCGAAGGACATGGCTGACAACGAATGCCAAGGCAAATGCGAAAGCATCCAGCAGCAGCTTCGTTATGAAGCGAAATGAAATTCTATTACCCCATCCCATGTATGTGTATCCTATAAAAGTTCCGATCTCTCCCACAGTCGGCAGAATCCGCCAGTCAGAAAATATCAAGATATCACGTATGATCCAAGATCATACGCAGACGGCAGTCGCAAGCGATTCTAAGGAGGGTGAATGATCTCTGGCTGAGAATTGTTAAAACGCTAAAATTTATCAAATTTACGCTCTGATTTCAAGGGATCAAATACCAATCCTGAAAAAAAAACAGATTCCCGACTATATTAAGGCACTTCGTCATCTTCATCCAACCGGTTAGTCCTCGGAAATCGTCATCTGAGAACGACTGACTTGGAATTAAATTACTCGGATTTCAGCATGTCCAGTTTGCCTGGCTGGAATCGACAATAAAGAGATTCGTAAGACAGGCTTTCCGAGAATACTCTCATGGTTATTAAAAAAGGGTGCCCTGCACTACTTGTTGTGCAGGTTTACTTGTTGTGC
>CAZCRQ010000203.1:0-5752 GCA_964501095.1 uncultured bacterium
CTTTTCAGGTTGTGCGAGAGTGTCAGTGAGTTCCCCAGTATATCATTAATGTCTATGTAAATATACAGTTGACTGGATTCCCATCTGCGTGGGAATGACATCGACAGCGAGTTTTATCATTCTCAGATAGAACGAATAACCACTTATTCTATCCTAACCAGCTTGTATATTTCATCTTCATAGAGAACGGGAAAAGCGCACGACGTGTCTTTATAGAGAACCGCATGAGAGGCGCCATAATTTGCCGCGAGGTAATGGATTTTCGACTCACTAATCTGGTGGTATTGTTGATCCAACTCACGTGCGCCTTCAAAACCAGGAGCCTCAGCCTCACCATAACAATCCAAAATACGATTATACCAGCTTTGCATCGCTTCATCAGCGATGACGAAGGATATGAAATCGATGACAATTCCTCGTTCCGCGGTGATCCTGAATCTGCCGCACCTCGGGGGACAGAGAAACAGTGCATCGACAGGCGTATGCTCCTTCGCAAACCGGGCAACCTTATCTATTGGATCATCTCCGTCTTCGATGGTGATTCGCGCCAGATTCATCCAGGCGGGGTGAGTGGTGCGTAGCTGCAACACTGTGAAAGTCAATAGCCCGATAATTGACAGCATTACAATTCGACGCCATCCTGTTCTTCTCACCTTGACTATGATCAAAAGCGTCACCAGAAACAACATCATGAATGCAAATTCAAGCAGATTTCCATAAAAAACAAGTGATGCGAGAGAAGTGAGAACCAGTATAACACCGATTACCGCGGTTAAAACAGGAAATCGTTTGAAAGCAGTTTGTTCTTTAATCCATTGCCAGACATGAGCGGCAAAAAGGACAAGCGGTTGAGCGCGACCATTTCCGATCAGCGCCAAGATGCTTGAGAGTCCACTGCGTGGCGAGGAGGAAAGTTGCGATACCCAAAGGGCAATGCTTCTACCGATTAGAATCAATCCCAACCATTTGATGATATAAACTAAGCGGTAAATTTGCGCCGATACCCAGATTCGTATCGGAATCAGCTCGACAAAGACATATCCTCCGAAAAGTAAAATCAAAATGAGGACGATCGGGATAAGAAAGGAATCCGATTTTGTCTTTGACGGCTGGTCTTTTTTTCGCCACCAACTCCAGGAAAGATATGAACTGATTAGAAATACAATCAGCGCCAGCCAATCCAAACGTCTAAAGTAACTGGGAGTATAATGATGAGGGGCGCGAACAAATGTAAGAAGATGGATAAAGAGATCATCGTCCAGACATAACATCACTCTTCGAATCCAGAAGAAATATCCGAAGAGCAGGAATGCGATACCAGCCATAAGCGCTGGACGTATTCGTACCATGATCGTCTTGAACGATTTCTTCTCGCGCCAGCAGTCTAAAACTTCAATCACACCAGCGGTGGCGATTGCGATCGCGCCGGTTTCCAATCCAATCAGTGCGTGAGGGATGGAAGCAAAACAAGCGGAAAGCATGCTGATCCAGGGTTTACGACGCATTCCCGCCCACAAAGAAAGCAACGCCAACGGCATGGCAATGGCTGCCGGAACGAATTCTCGCCAGAGGATAAATGTGGCAGTGCCAATCTCGATTCCTTCAAACGCTGTCAACAAGAAGCAGGATAAAATTGGAGCCAGGTCAGAGGGTGAGTTTAAAAGATTTCTGGCAGAAAGGAACGTGATAAATATAATCAGCACATTGCAGAATACTGTCCCGAGAAATGAAACCAGATAGAGAGGGGCGTACTTTCCAAGCAGCGCGAACATGTATAAGAAATAATAGCGATGTCCGAAAGATAATTTATAATCGAGCATGACATCGTTTGGGAAGAGATTTGGATTCAGTATTTTCATCACCGCTGGGAGTTGCTCGATTTGATTCCCTAAACCGTAAAAGTAATTGGTGCGAAAGGTGGCAAAAATTCCTAGAAATAACGCCAACAGTAAGTATTCGATGACAGATAACCGAACGGCGGCGATTTCATGTAAGAGTGTTGATCGTTGGATGGATTTCATTGTGTTGGATTTATATTATAATTCTTGTCATTCCAGCCTTTCAGGCTGTTCGAGAAGGGAAAAACACGCTGTTTGTGTTATCCTGATATTCTCGGACAGCTTGCTTTCAGGCTGGACGAGGTGCAGGAAAAATACTTCATCACTCGAATTCAAAGTTAGCGATTTTCCCCAATTTACGCAAAGGTGCTTTTTTACAAGCTTCAAGCTGTCGTAATTTCACGTTTTATTGCGGTGTTCCCCAGGATTTCAGACGGTAAAAAGCGACCGCGCAAGACCCGGCATAATATAATAAATTGAGGTATAGTTCATGGACTCGATCCAATCGGACTTTCATTTTACTTGTAAAGAATTAAAACAGCGCATCGCCGTCCTACAGAGAGCCATATCAGATCAAGGTTTGGACGGCGCGATGATCCTGCAGCGAGTCGATCTGCTCTATTATACCGCCGCCTCCTTCCAGGGAACCTTGCTCGTGCCCGCTACGGGAGATGCCAAGCTGATTGTCTGGAAAGGATGGGGAAGGATAGGAGAGAATTGTCCAGTGGAAGTAGTACAGATCCATGGGATGGGCAAATTCAGTGAAACGGTGCGCAACTCTGGTTTGACGACCTGGAAAAAGATCGGCATCGAGGAGGATGTTGTGCCGGTCGGCATTCTGAAACGTTTGGGGATGCCCACTTGGGAATCCGGGGAGTTTCACGATATTTCACCCGCTATCCGCGCCCAGCGAAGTGTGAAATCGGAGAAGGAATGCGAAGCGATACGAATCAGCGGGGGCATCCTGAGTGCGGGATTTCGAGCGCTGCCCGGTATTATTAAAATCGGGATGCCGGAATATGAAGTCCAGGCGCGTATGGAGTTGCTGATGCGCACCCTGGGCGATCAGGCGCTTCCCCGCACTCGCGCCTTCAATGCCGAAGCGATCGGAGTGATTGCCTGCGGACCATCTATCGGTGTTTCCGCGGTCTTCGATGGACCCCTGCCACAACCGGGACGTTACCCCTTGGCGGTCTCCGGCTCCGGAAATGGGCTGATGCAATTAAACCTGCCAATCATAGCCGATACTACTTCCGGATTCTATGGTTATATGACCGACATGGCGCGGACATTCTATTTCGGAAAGCTTGAAGCACGGTTTAAGGAAGCGCATCAGTTCTGTGTCGAACTTAACGAGGAGTTGATGCGAAGAATGATCCCTGGCGCCATACCGGAAGAACTTTACCTCTGGGCGGTAGAGGAGGCGGAAAAAGTCAAGTGGGGGAAAAACTTCATGAACCGCGGCGATGACCAAGTGCGTTTCATCGGACATGGGATCGGATTCGAGATGGATGAACTGCCGGTTCTAGCTCGCCGTTTCACCGAACCTCTTGAGGAAAATATGGTGATAGCGATCGAGCCGAAAGTGGTTTTCGATGACGGTGCCGTCGGGGTGGAGGATACGGTGATTGTCAAACCCGGCGGCGCGGTGAGTGTGACGGTCATGGATCGGGGATTGCGGCAACTCGAGTAGTGAGTGATTAGGGTTCTCGCGCGGAGACGCGGAGACGCTGAGATTTTAAGACGCTGAGCCTGTAGCCTGAAGCCTGAAGCCTGAAGCCTGAAGCCTGTGAAGCCTGATGCCTGAAGCCTGAAGCCTACTCCTCTGATTTCTCCAGATCCTGAGAGTCGTCCGTCACCGATTTTATCTCCACTCGGATCTGCCGCGGTTGGACATAGAGCATGAAGAAGATGATGAGAAGAAAAAGAATTCCGCTCTGTACAAGGAGCAGCACGGCATCTACACCACGTGCCTGTTTTAACACGATGGCGGAGATGCCCAAGAAGAAGGTGACGACATAAATGACGATGACCGCGATGTAGTTACCGACGCCCAGTGCGGCGAGACGATGATGGAAATGGTCGCGTCCGGTATAAGCCAGCCATTGTCCGAAGGATTTCACTTTTCCGGTAGCGATGCGTGTGATGGTAGTCAGGGTCATATCGAAAATCGGTACACCGAAGAGTAGAATCGGGACGATGATGGCGGCGAGATTATCTTCCGCCCAATCGCCCATTGTCGCCGTAGCAGCGAGAGCGAAGCCGAGAAAAGTTGCCCCGTTATCACCAAGAAAAACATCGGCGCTTTTCTTGTAGTGGATATTGTAGGGCAGGAATCCAAGACATGCACCCAGAAGCGCAAGCGCAACCAAACCAAAATATGATTGCCCAGTTTGAATGGCGACTATTGCCAGGAAGATGCAGATGATCGAACTCATGCCAGCCGCCAAACCGTCCAGACCATCCAGATAATTGACTGCATTGGTGATCCCGATAATCCAGAAAGCGGTGATTATGTATTCTGCCAAGTAACCCCACCAGACATTCGGCATGAAAGTGACCTGCACACCGAAAACAATCAAGATTACCGTAGCCAGGATCTGTGCCAGAAGTTTTATTATCGCCGGTAGCTCGAAACGATCATCGAGCACTCCAACAATCCATATAAGCAATGAAGCGAGCCCGATGCCTTTCATGGCGAAAGAAAAATGAAAATTGGTCAGCAGAGCAATCCCGAAGGAACCGATGATTGCAGCTCCGCCTAAAGTGGGAGTTGGATGTTCATGCGCTTTTCGTCCATGAGGAATATCCAACCAACCGAGAATAAAGGAAAAACGTATTGCCAAGGGGGTGAGCAGATTGCTCAGTGCCCAGGCAAAGACAAAAATATATAGCCAGTGATGCCAGGATTTATTCAATGCCCCGGAGATGTTCAGGGAGAAAAAGATAATGAAGACAATGGCGGGCAGGATCAAGCGTTTCCGGGTGGTATATTTCGGCGGCGCCCATCTTTGAGACTCATTGGCATTCATAGAGAATTACCTCTTTTATCCCTTACAACAGAAAGAAACGAACTGGTGAAAAAGCCTCCACATAACGTCGATAGACCTCTACTCCACGTCGGATGGCGAAAGCGTTGGCGATTGTAGTAATCGGAACACCATCGATATTGGTGCGAGTTAATTGCGAGAGATGACACTCCAGCAATTCAATTTTCTTGGTCATGGTTTCCTCAATCGTACTGTAAACAGAGGGTCGAAAGAACTGGGTGGTCGGACTCTCATAAAACAGGAAGAAAGGAACTCGTCTCGCTGCGGATTGTGTCGCATAACCCATCTTGCGATGATCCTGGTGTGTGTCTTCGGGATAGTGGACAAAGACATAAGCAGGTTTGACTTCATTTACCGCACGTTCGATATCTTGAATCAAGGGAAGTCCCTCCGGAATTTCGCAATCATCGAAAGGTCCCCAGAAGATTTTTTTCGCCCCCATGTGTTCGGCGGAACGCTCCGCTTCACGTTGACGAATTTCACCTGCACCGCCGCGTTCGCCCCGTGTCGCGATGTATAGATATACTTCATCACCCTGAGCGACAAAACGTAGAAGAGTGCCACCGCACCCAATTTCAATATCGTCCGGATGTGCGCCCAACGCTAGAACACGCTGATTTTTTCGCTTTGGCATTTAGACCTCTATAGAGATTAAGAAGATAAATCTCATGTCTCCTAAATAACTCATTCCTTAGTTAATAAATGAAATTCAATACCGTTTCTGCAAGTGACTTTGTGATTTTTTAAAAATCAAATGATTACTGGAGAGCATTAGATTACGCCTCTTATTTATAGCGAACAATGTCTCTGGTCTCTCGAGACTCTCGAGACGCTTGCCTCTTGGATTTTTTCTTATTATACTAA
>CAZCRQ010000204.1:0-5724 GCA_964501095.1 uncultured bacterium
CACTAGTTCTGTCCTAAATCTATATTTATTAAAGAGCATAGAATGTTTGAAATTTATTTTGGAAAGCAGTGCATTTATATCATTAATATCCTTCTAATCCTGTATCTTTAATAAAGGAGAGCGAATTTCGATGTTTAAGCGTGTATTAGTCGCCAATCGTGGTGAGATTGCGGTGCGCATCATCCGCGCCTGCCGGACACTTGGCATCAGTCCGGTTGCCGTTTACAGCGAAGCGGATGCCCAGGCATTGCATGTGCGTCTCGCTGATACTGCGGTGCTGCTGGGTGCGCCCGAGCCCGGGGAGAGCTACTTGGCGATTGATAAGTTAATCGACGCCGCGAAAAAGACCGGATGCGAAGCGGTGCATCCGGGGTATGGATTCTTGGCAGAGCGTGCAGCATTTGCCCGTGCGGTGATCGAAGCGGGACTAACTTGGATTGGTCCGCCACCCGAAGCAATCGATCTGTTAGGGGATAAGGTCGCCAGCCGAGTGACGATGGCGAAGGCAGGTATCCCGGTGATCCCTGGTTTTTCCTCCGGCGAACCTGACCTGGAAGTATTCCGAGCGGAGGCGAAAAAGATCGGCTATCCTTTATTGATCAAGGCAGCGGCGGGCGGCGGCGGCAAGGGAATGCGGATTGTTCAGGAACCATCGGCTATGGAGGAAGCGATCTCTGGGGCGATGCGTGAAGCGCAGGGTGCCTTTGGCGATTCCCGTGTCTTTCTGGAAAAATGGGTTGAGCAGCCGCGTCATGTGGAGTTCCAGATCTTCGCCGACACCCATGGCGAGGCGATTCATCTGTTTGAAAGAGAGTGTTCCATCCAGCGTCGTCATCAGAAGGTGGTCGAGGAGACGCCTTCGGTTGCTTTGACTCCACAGCTCCGTAAGGAGATGGGGGAAGCGGCGGTGGCGACTGCCAAGGCAGCGGGGTATGTGAATGCCGGGACGGTCGAATTCCTCCTCGATAAAAACGGTAAGTTTTATTTCCTCGAGGTCAACACGCGCATCCAGGTGGAGCATCCGGTGACGGAGGAGGTGGTCGGTGTCGATTTAGTTGCCGAGCAGTTCCGGGTGACGTCCGGAGAACGGCTATCCTGGCGTCAAGATGAATTACGCCAACGGGGTCATGCGATAGAAGCTCGTATCTATGCGGAGGATCCCGCCGCCGGATTTCTCCCCGCTGCCGGACCTTTGCTATACCTGGAAGAGCCGCGCGGTCCCGGCATTCGTGTTGAGAGCGGCGTAATCGAGGGAGTAGGCGTGCCTGTTCATTATGATCCGATCATGGCGAAGGTGATTGCCTGGGGACCCGACCGGCTTTCCGCTGCTCGACGTCTGATTCTGGCGCTGGAGCATTATGTTGCTCTCGGAGTTCCCACTACGGCGTCTTTCCTACGCGATGTCTTGGCTTCTGAACCGTTTGCCCGCGGCGAGACCCAGACCGATTTCATCGACCGTCATTTTAAGAATTGGAGTGGCGGCACGGAGAAGGATAAACAAACTGCGCTGATTGTCGCTGCGGTGATGTCGCAACAGGCGAAAACCGGAAAAATTAGGACAGCACAGACAGCCGCGATTCCCACTCCCTGGGAGATCCTCGGTTCTTGGAGAATCGGAGGTAGGCAATGAACACGAAAAACTTTCGAGTGGGCGGGGAAATCCTCACGGTGAAAACCGAACTTCGAGGCGGCATTCTGAGCGCTGAAATAGGTCTATCAATACTTCAAACCGCTTTTCAACAGCTCGGTCAGAGTGAGGCGCTGATAACCATCGAGGGAAAAGCTCATCGAACGGTTGTGGTGACAGATCAAGGCAAGGTCTGGGCGGCGGTCGATGGACGGGTGTTTGTCTTCGAGGAAGTGAATGCCGATGAGGAGTTTGGAGCCGTCGGGGCGAATGAGAATTCGGTCGCCGCGCCCATGCCTGGTAAGGTGATCAAGGTGATGGTCGCAGTTGGAGATCTTGTAGAGGAAGGGCAACCGGTGCTGATTGTGGAAGCGATGAAAATGGAGCACACCCTCCGTGCGCCGCGCAAGGGCGCGGTCATCGCATTGCAATGCGTCGATGGACAGCAGGTGGAGGCGGGAGTGCCGTTAGTGGAGATCGCGATGAAGGAAAATTGACGGTTAATCAAACACAAAAAATACAGGATTTAGATAATATCAATGATAAATAGGATTATTCTTACTTAATGCACTAGCATCCAGCCTGAATGCGCCACCGTCCGGGATTATTCTTTCTGAACTGTGATTCTCCTCGACGACGGAGTACCCAGGCTAATTAACTGATGCCACTATAAATCAAGTACCGGAAAGAGATGAAAGTGGAGCAATGAACATATCAGTTCCGAAACAGCAATTAGCGGATTTCTGCCAGGCAAACCACATTCAGCGACTAGCGATTTATGGTTCGGCTTTGCGTTCCGATTTTAATGAGTGCAGCGATATTGATGTCCTGGTCGAGTTTGAACCGGCTCATATTCCGAGCCTTTTTGTGATTGCCCGAATGGAGAGAGAACTCTCGGTATTGTTTGGAGGACAAAATGTTGACCTCCGGACACCGAATGATTTGAGCCGATATTTCCGCAAACAGGTCATAGAAGAAGCAGAAGTGGAATATGAGAAAAAATGACCTCGTTCGTCTCCATCACATACTAGATGCGGCGCAGGAAGCGATTGGATTTGCCCAAGGGAGGAAACGTTCTGATCTTGAGTCTGACCGAATGCTTGTATTATCACTAGTGAAGGATATCGAGATCATTGGAGAAGCAGCCTATCGATCCTCTGAATCAACTCGTCAGCAATTACCGGATATACCATGGGATGATATGATAAGAATGCGTCACCGTCTAGTACATGCCTATTTTGATATAGATTTGGATATTCTTTGGCGCACCGTTTTGGATGACCTTCCTATGCTTGCCACAATTTTAGGGAGAGTTATATCTGACGAGGAGCCCTGATGCCGTTTAGGCGTGGTAAGATGTGGATTGATTTTGTTAAAGGTATTTATTTAATGTCAGTTAACTTCAGCTTATGCCACATATTTTGATTTAGCCAAAAATTTTCCTAATTGATTTCGGATTTATCGATCGTATCGCCCACTTGATTTTTTCATACATGCTGCCAGGTGATATAATCAATCGTAAGATAACCGCAAATAAAAGTATCGCTTGATAAAATAGTCGTTTTATTGTTGAGGATTCAGGCGGACTTGATTGCAGCTTCTTGAAATATGTGAGATGGTTATTATCGACTTGCTGCTGGGAATTCCCGTTTGCATTATACTGCTCCTGCTGAGTATACATCGAAAGAGTCCAATGAGGGTAGACTACCTCTGCTTCTCGATTGACGTTTGGGAGTGGAATTTTAAAGGCAAACAACCTCTCCACTAGTTCTTGATCGGTAATTCTAGTGTTTTGATGAAGGACTGACGGATCTTTAATTACCAATGCCATGATTCCCAAGCTCGCTGGACTGAAGGGACGATACTCAGCGAGCCTTGGGACTCGCACACGAGCCTCGGCTTCATCGATTCGTCGTTCGTCTTCAAGCGGGAAAATCAGGCAGGGATTTAAAAACTGGACTTGCTCACCAAAGAGTGCGCGAAAATCATCAGGATGAAAAAATGTTCGTTCTGCATGTTTTTTTTTCAAATCTCTCACCTTCATACGTGCATAACGCTCCCACTTCCAGGGATGAGTCTCTTGAGATGTAATAATCAACGCCTTATCCATCACTCGGTAGGCTTCCTCCATTGCACGAATAGGATCTTTCAAGTGTTCGATCACTTCACTCATAATTACGACATCCGCGATGCGATCTTTAAACGGGATACTATGAGCATCAACAGATAAAGAAGCAAGAGCAAAGAGTTGACGTGCTCGTCTACAGGCTTCAATCGGGAGTTCCAGCATTATCGGTTCATAACCTAAAATCATTTTCGATAATATCGATATGTAACCCTCTCCTCCCCCAACATCAAGTATAGAGTTGCCGTTTAAACGATTTAGGACTCTTAGAATAGAAAGAGCTAAAGTCATTCTGACAGTGTGATTTTTCTCTGTTGGTTGTATACCAAAACCATAGATAGGTTTGTGAGCGAAATATCTACCCTCACTTGCCCCTCTTCGAAATCGCTCTTCCAACCAAATTCGAGTCTGTTTTGTGTAATGATCCAAGAGTATCCCCAAATTGAGATAGTAATGATCGAATAGATTAAAACAGAAGAAACATACGATATTTGAACGAATAATGTAGAGAAGTCACCTAAGGATACTTACTTGATCTTAAGGCCTCTCGGAGTCTGAAAATACTCTAACAATCAAAATTTAGGGATGAAAAATGAAATATTTCGTCTTGCGCTATTGACTGACTAAATTTGAAGTACGATATTACTCAAAATATATTCTATTGAGTCTCAACGGAACAGTTCACTTCATTAAGGGAGTCATCATGACACGGAAAGCTTTGATACTTATTATCGCTTCACTTCTTGTCCTTCCTATGATTGCATTTTCACAAACAGAAGTTGAAGGCGTTATTCCTTCACAGGCGTGGACTGAGGAGGATAGTCCATATCTGCTGGTTGGAGATGTGTATGTACCAGATGATGCAAATTTGTCGATCTTTGCGGGTGTTGATGTGCTCGGTGATAATGGAGTAGTGTTGGAAGTCACCGGAGCGATTCATGCAGAAGGGACAGTGAACAATCCCATCTTGTTCAGCCGAATTCAACAAGGAGGAAGATGGGATGGGATCAACATCATTGAAGCGGAAAAACCATGTTACTTTAACCATTGTATTTTCGAATATGCGGGTACTTATCATGGTCGCGAAAATGGTGGCGCTTTGCATATTCGCGAGAGTATAGTAACTGTTACAAATAGCCTATTTCAGCACAACTACTCAGTGCATAACTCTTCCGCTATTTACGCTTATTTGGCTGAAGTATCGGTCACCGGTTGCGAGTTCTATTGGAATGAATGTGTCGGCGGAGGAACGCTTGGGATGGACGGCGGCGGTATCCTTACAGTCGGTTATTCCGTAATCGCATTCAATTCAGCGTATTATGCCGCGGCAATGCAATTCTGGCCTGGTGTATGCAGTTTCGATCACGTCACCATCAGCCACAACATGTCTAGGGATTTTGAGAGCATCTTTATTGGCGGAGATCGTGGAGATCTGGTGACCAATTGTATTATCGACGGCAATCCGGATTTGGATATTGGTGGGGGTGCATCAATCACCTATTCATGTTTATATCAGACATATCATGGAGGAGAGCACAATATTGTCGCGAATCCCCTGTTTGTCGATCCAGATGAAGGTGATTTTCACCTGCAGGAACAATCACCCTGCATTGACACCGGCAATCCTAATTCTCCTCCTGATCCTGATGGCACACGTACCGATATGGGAGCTTATTACTTCCACCATGAAGGTAATCGAGAAACTGGAAATATCTTTGGTGAGGTTACTGATGAAATGACCAACCGTGCGATTTCGTATGCCCTTGTGCAATTCGGTCCCTATGCTGTAGAAGCAAATGTACAAGGTCAATATAGTCTAATGAACATCCCCGTAGGCGAATATGATGTAACCGTCTCGGCGGAGAATTATGCCACTCTGATCGTGGAGGATCTCGAAGTGGTTGAAGGGGAAAATACCTTTGACTTCCAACTCCATTACGTCGGTGGCGGGGAGCAGCATTTCAATCCGGTT
>CAZCRQ010000205.1:0-5709 GCA_964501095.1 uncultured bacterium
GGATACCTCTTCAGGCATCCCAACTTCCAGTCGATCTAATAATTTTTGCATGATATATAGTCGATCACATGATATTATTTATTAACATATCAATAGTATATTTATAATTTTTATATACCCAATAGATTAAACATCTCGTCCGCGGGAATCTCATCGCCAGGCTCTGCGTCCATCTCCTTCATGGAATGAATGATGGCTTTTACAAACAACCTGCCCGCTTTGGTTCGACAAAATTCACGAGGAGTTTTATTCTCCAGTATCGGCAATGGTCGATCTATCCAAGCAAGATAATAATTATGCATTGCTTTCTTTAACTTATCAATTTCATTAGCGTACAAAAACGTAGCATCGAAAACCAGTTTACGCGGCTCGCTGCTATGAAGTTGCGATATTTCATCCATTACTTTCTTGACTTTTACATTTTTAAAGACGACTCCTTCAATTGCCTCCAAGTGCTGTCGCGCAATTTCGAATCTCTCCCTAGAATTTACCTGCAATGTAAGAATGTCTTTTTTGAAATTCAGATTTCCCAATATCAGTCTGCGACCCAAGAATTCCAACTCATCTTCTACATCTCTAAACCAGACCATTTCGTTTGGTGTAACATTATAATCATAATCTGGAGCGTCTTTAAGCACACGTTTGACTTTCTCCTTATCCTGAATCTGAAATTTAGCTTCGTGCAGGAGAATAATATGATCATCTCTATTGACCAGAATAAGTGGATGTTGCTGATAATGATACAACCATTCCCATAGATGACCAAAATAATGTGCCTGATCTCTTTCAATTGCCGTAAGTCCGATTTTCATCAGAAAGACAAGAGCGTCATTTATTGCTCCTTTGGGAATGGGTGCTCCGGCAAGGGAGATGAAATTAAAAGCTCCCGCTTTATAGACACGCAGGGGTAGAATAATATCTATTTCAATGGTATTGGATAGCATTACATCATTTATATTTACTATTATTCCTGTGAATATATCTTTTAGCCTGATAGTTGAGGATTTTTTGTCGACATCTTCGACCCGATAAAGAGAGACCTTGGCGGCAATCCGGTTTTGCAGTAATTCCTGCAATTGTCCGGGAATTTGCTGATCCAACATCTTTTCCGCCATCGTTTTCATGTTTTTTCTCAAGCGATAATCCATCCAAAGCCACTCATTGTAGCTTTCTTCAAAACCGCTATCGGCGAATTCATCATACAATTCATTAATATTCGCATTCTTACCATAATAAAGATACATCAAATTTGAATTATTTTTCAATATATCCGCTATCGAATCCATTCCCATAGTTATCAGTGCATGGTCGCATTTCTTCCAAAATTCAAGATTATCAGGTTTTGCCGCTTCCGAAATGATCCTCTGAGAATCCTCATTAAAAGCATGTTCTTCCAGATCTCGCAAGAGAGACTCCATCAAAGGATGATGTTTTTGATATTTACAGGTTACACCCAGGGATTCAAGATGCGGCGAGGCTAAATATGTCAATTCGCGATGGGTAAATATGATAGATGACGGTAAACCTTTCCAACCAATTAAGTTATTCCCATTAAAAACAGTGAATAGATGTTGAGCTGCCTTTTGTATCTCATTACTATTGATCACTTGAGCGCATAAAATTTTATCATCAGTTTCATTAAATGCAAGCAAAATTGATTGTGCATATTCAACGTCTTTTAAATCGATAGGCAATTCCGCGAAAGCAACGATAAAATTGCCTGGCATGCGTTTTAATTTACTCAGCTTTGTCGGAAATTCAACTAAAGGGATCATTGGAATTACCTTGGACTTGGAAAGAGTATATTCACTATATTCAACATCTGGCAAGGCGATATTACCGGAAACAGTGATAAGTTGAAGAGTACCATCCTCCAAAGGATCATGTAATTCCAACATTTCCTCATCAACCGCTTTAAGTAATCCATTAGTAATCCAGATCATCATTTTCAATTCGCGGTCATTAGGCAGACGAACCTTTTTATATGGCTCCTTGACGATAAAAAATGGCGCATAGGATTCACGTCGCAATTGAATCCGGGCACGGTTTAATATGCTACGAAAGGGAATCGGAATATCTTCAAGTAGATCGATGCTGTAGCCCGCGAGATGAAGCTTGCTTTTTCCCTCGTCATCATCCGAATACCCCACGCCGCTTAAAAACACTTCAACATTCTCTAACTGTTGATCGCCAAGGATAATATGGATTCCGAATTGCTCGCCGCCTTGACCCATGGGAAAGACTGTCACGGGATTTTCCAAAATAGGAATCTTTATTGCAAATGCCATTGCCGGTTCAAGACCTACCCAGGTTTCACGGTTGTAATACTCCATCGCCGTTTCAATTGCCTGACGGCAGAGTCGATCGGATTGCTTTTTCATCGGATTCCTTACACTTTACAATTGTTTGCTGTTCTCGGCAGGCAGGGACGCCCACCGCTACCGATAAAGTACATCGCATGGGCGTCCCACCCAAGTCATGGGCGTCCCACCCAAGTCATGGGCATCCCACCCAAGTCATGGGCATCCCGCCCAAGTCATGGGCGTCCCGCCCAAGTCATGGGCGTCCCGCCCAAGTCATGGGCGAGACGCCCATGCTACAGAGTGAAGAATGACGTGGCGAGCCAGGTTTTCATTTAGACTCTAAATAGGTTCCCCAATAGTTAATTTAAGACTTCGCGAACCGATTTCCTCCAGCAACTCATTGGCGAATTGAGCGATGCTTATGGTTTTAGGAACCTGCACACCGTCACGCCGTCGGATGTTGACCGTCCCCTCCGACATCTCCTTCTCACCAACAATGAGCATATAAGGAACATAGAGCTTTTGCTGATCACGGATGCGTTTGTTCAGGCTCTCGTTCCTCAAGTCGGCTTTTACCTGCAATCCAAGCTGTCGTAATTCCCTGACCACTCGATTTGCATATTCGCCAGACTTATCGGTACTCACCGGTAAGACAACCGCCTGCACCGGCGCAAGCCAAGAAGGAAACCTACCAGCGTAATGTTCAATCAAAATGCCCAGGAAACGTTCGACACTGCCGAGAATCGCCCGATGCAGCATCACCGGACGCAGTTTTTCACTATTAGCGCCGATGTAACTGAGATCGAACCGCTGGGGCATGGAAAAATCAACCTGAATGGTACCACACTGCCAAGTACGTTTGATCGCATCCTTGATGTGGACATCAATCTTCGGTCCGTAAAATGCACCCTCTCCAGGATTAAGTTTATATTCGATTTGGTTACGCTGCAATGCTTCTTTGAGTACTGATTCGCCCATTTTCCACTGCTCATCGGTGCCAATGGATTTTGCTGGACGAGTGGAGAGTTCAAAGGCATACTCACTGAATCCGAAAGCGTCATAGACTTCCCGCAGCAGACGAATACAGCCGGTCACCTCATCCGCTGCCTGATCCGGAGTGCAGTAAATGTGAGCATCGTCCATGTTGAAGCTTCTCACCCGAAAGAGACCGGAGAGCACTCCTGATTTTTCGTGACGGTGAACAATTCCGAACTCCGCAAAGCGCAACGGCAGATCACGGTAGGAGTAATAGCCCGATTTAAAGATGCGGGTGCCACCGGGGCAGTTCATCGGTTTGACCGCGAAGTCCTTTTCATCAATCTCGGTGAAGTACATATTTTCCCGGTAGTGATCCCAATGTCCGCTGTCACGCCAGAGCTGCTCATTTAAAATGATCGGGGTTTTTATCTCATCGTAACCATGTTCGAATAATTTCTCGCGCATGTAAGAGATCACGGCTTCGTAAAGCACACTCCCCTTCGGATGCCAGAAGGGAAATCCGGGACCCTCAGGTTGAAAACTGAAGAGGTCAAGCTGGGCGCCGAGTTTCTTGTGATCCCGTTTTTTCGCTTCCTCGAGTTGGTTCAGATATATATTAAGCGATTTTTCATCGAAAAAGGCGGTACCGTAAATCCGTTGCAGCATCGGGTTGGTCTCTTTTCCCCGCCAGTATGCCCCAGCCACGGAGAGCAGTTTGAAAGCGCCGATCTGTCCGGTTGAAGACAGATGCGGACCTCGACATAAGTCCGTGAAATCATCCTGACTGTAAAAGCTGACTGTTTGATCCCCAAGATCGCGCAGCAATTCACGTTTGAAAGTAGCACGCTGTCTGCCTAAAATTTCTTGGGCGCCTGTCTGGTCTGTTTCCTGCCGTACAATCGGATAGTCCGCCTCAATGATGCGCTGCATTTCTGCTTCGATAGCGGGAAAATCCTCTGGGCTTAAAGTATGTTCGAGGTCGAAATCATAATAAAAGCCATCCTCGATGGTCGGACCAATGGCAAATTCGACATCCTTGAAGAGACGCATCGCCGCTTGCGCCATCACGTGAGCCGCAGAATGACGCAATATAAGAAGCGCATCTTTTTCATTGCTTTTATGAATAAAAACAAGTTTTCCGCTTTGGGTGATGGTGCGATTTAGATCGATGATCTCATTGTCCAATTTTGCTGCTACCACTGTTTTAAAAGACTCGCCAGCCGCTTCGATCAGGTCGCTGGGACTCGTTCCTACTTTCACTTCAATAACTTTGTTATTAGATAATTCTATTTGATATGCCATTTCTCCCTCTGTGCTGGTTTAATCAATTATTCCTTCTTGAGAAGCAAAAGGTAACTGGAAGATTTTATTTGATCAAGTGATGATCCTGATCTATTGAAGTTAGGTTCAGCATCAACCGCCTCGAATCGTCATTTTACCTGCCGCGTGTATTTCGATTCGGAAGTGTTTATTATATATTAGAATTTTATTGAAATTGCTGCCGTAAGATTTCTCGTCTCCCGGGACTAGATATGTCACCCAACCATCTGATCGAACGTTTCAAGCAGGGCGATCGCCGCGCCTTGGCGCGACTCCTGACCCTGGTGGAAAATCGCGCCAAGGAAATCCCGGATATACTGGATTCGCTTTATAATCGCACCGGGAAGGCATTGCGTCTTGGATTCACCGGACCGCCCGGCGCGGGAAAGAGCACGCTGGTCAATCAACTGGTCAAACTCTACCGACGAGAAGAAAAGACCGTGGGCGTGGTGGCATTCGATCCGAGCAGTCCCTTCACCGGCGGCGCCTTGCTCGGGGATCGTATCCGGATGGAGCAGATCGCCTTAGATGCCGGTGTTTTCATTCGCAGCATGGCAACCCGCGGTTCCTTAGGCGGGCTGGCGGTCGGCGTCGATGAAGCCTGCGACCTAATGGACGCCTTTGGAAAGGATCGCATCCTGATCGAAACGGTGGGCGTCGGACAATCCGAGCTTGAAGTCGTTCATTCCGCCGACAGCACGATTGTCGTGCTGGTTCCCCAGTCTGGAGACTCCATCCAAGCGATGAAAGCGGGATTGATGGAGATCGCCGATATTTTCGTGCTGAATAAAAGCGACCGTGACGGAGCTGACCGAGCCTACCGAGAACTGGTAAGCGTTTTGCTTATGAAGGAGAGGATCGACGGCTGGCATCCGCCGGTAATCCAAACCGTGGCGGAGGAAGGGAAAGGTGTTCCTGAGCTGCTGGAGACCATCCAAACTCATTACGAACATTTATATACGAACAAGATTCTGGAAAGGCGACGACGAGATAGAATCGCGGCTAAAACCAGACGTTTGGTGGAAGATGAGCTGCGCGGGCGTCTCTGGAAAGGAGACAGAGAGATGCGTCGCCGAGAAGGGCTGGTGGATGCTAAAAGCCCCTATCG
>CAZCRQ010000206.1:0-5684 GCA_964501095.1 uncultured bacterium
CAACTTGACACAAACCGCCATCGCCAGACAGGCTTCCTGAAAGCGCGGATTGGCAAAACGAGTCCTGGCGTATTCGGGATCCATCACTCCCGGAAACTCTGGATATAAGGCTCGTTTTAACGTGGTGGACACCGCCGATGAAATCAGTGTTTCAACATGCGACATCATGATTTCAGCATCTCCCTGACAACAGCAAATACAGCCTCGGGAAGCAATTTATTCATGCAATCGTGGTGTTTCAACGGACAACGTCGACTTCCATGAATTGCACAAGGACGGCAAGGCAGCTCCAAACCGATGATGCGGTCATGGTCGTTTGTCGGGGCAAATCCAAATTCCGGGACAGTGGGACCAAAGATCGCCAGAACCGGTATATTCATCGCCACGGCGAGATGCAGCGGCGCTGTGTCTCCGGTAATTAACAATTTTGCGCGGCTAAGAAGCTCGGTGGATTCTAAAATACTCAGCTCTCCGGCGGCAATGGAAATCCTGGCTTGCGTCGCACAAATCCGTTCGCCCAGCTCGCGATCCTCACTTCCCCCGACAATGATAATAGGATAACCGGTAGATGTAAAGATCAGCTCTGCCAATTTGATCCAGTGATTCAAATTCCACCGTTTTGTTTCCCAGATGCTCCCGGGAGCGAAAGCGATAAACTCATTTTCGATCAGGTGATTCGCCAGCCAGCGTGACACCTGTTGCTTCATCTTCTCGCTCGGATAGAGCCGCGGGGCAAGCGTTTCTCCCAGTATTGGCGAGAAAATGCTTAGTAACCGCAGATTCCGTGCTGTCTCCTGAAGTTCTGGCTCTCTTCTCACCTGGTGAGTATAAAAGAGCGCTCCCGGCGTTCCTACAAATCCCACCCTCAATGGAATCCTAGCGAGAAAGGCGATGAGGGCGCTGCGAAGAGAACGGTGTGGGATCAAAGCCAGGTCGCACCGCCACAAACGAATCTCCTTACAAACTCGGCAGAATCCTGACAATCTTGAATCTTCACCGCGTTTAGCGTAGGGGTAAACATATTTAAGAAAGGGATGATCATCGAGCAGAGAGGCGGCATTCGAGTTGGCGAGGAGGTATATCTCAGTGTGTTCCCATAATCGATGAACAGCTTCGATCAGCGGCGTGGTGAGAGTCAAATCGCCGAGGAATGCAGTTTGAATGATGAGAATTCGTTGGGGATTAAAGCCCGTTAATTGTGGCGCTGTTTCCATGATGTTTGAACGATCCACTCGTTCAGACCGTTTCTAATAATTTCGGGAGGATGCGGTCGACATGGAACATGATGTCGCGAACCGTTTGCTGGTAAAACTCCTTGTTCATCCCGCGAGGATCTTCGATGCCATACAAACCCTCGACATCCGGTTCAGGAAAAGTGGTGAAGAGATACACCTTTTCGGTAAAATCGGGAAACATGGCGTGTAGATCGCCGAGTTGATCAGTAGTCACCGCCAAAACCACATCCGCCCATTCCATCAATTCCAGCGTCACCGGTCGACTACGATGGCTGGAGAGATCTATCCCGTAGTCCTTCATCACTTCCTGCGAGAGGAGAGTGGGACGTTGTCCGGTTTTGGCAATTGTTCCGGCGCTGCGAAGGATAAATTTACCCTCCGCCTTTTCCTTCAACTTCTGAGCCAATAGAGAAGCAGCCATTGGACTTCGGCACTGATTGCTGCTGCAAACAACGAGGATATTCACCCGCGCCGTTTCCGGAGTTACTTCCTGGAGCCTGGGACGGATGATTTGCGGTCCTGCCGGAGTCCAACGTTTCACCTCCGAAGGACCCCCGCTTAATGGTTCAATCTCATAAACCACGCCATCCACTTCTTCCAACAGGTATGGATCGAGTTCTTCTTTCCGTATGGCTGGTTTATTTCCGTGACGATTGGCGGAAGTGGAGACGATCAGATCGTCCAGGGCGGTGCAGATGGTGCGCAACAAGGGATGCGAGGGAATACGGATGCCCAGAGTCTGGTCATCTCCCAGCAGGTGCTTGGGTACAATCGGTTTCGCCGGAAGCACCCAGGTGACCGCTCCGGGCCAGGAGTTGATCACCTGCAGACGGTTGCCGCCATCCGGCAGTTTCACCCATCGGTTGACATCGGTAACGGTGGAATAGATCACATTGAACGGACGGTGCTCTTTTATCAGTTTGATAGTCCGGATGCGTTCCACCGCGGCGGCATCCTGCGCCTGTACATGGAGTCCATAAACTGTGTCCGTCGGCAGGATCAACACCTGTCCGCGTTCCAAACGACGGACGACTTCAATCACCACTTGATGCGGTGTCTCGCCTCGGTGCAATTCCGCGATTACCATCCTGAAACCGTTTTATTGAGAATATCTTCCGCCAGTTTTTTTATGGCTTCTTCAATTCCTTCGCCGCGATAGGCTGTGCTGCCCCCGCTGAAGGGATATACTCCAAACTGCGTCAATGACTCCTCCCAGATAACTTTTGTCTTGACCAGATCCTCAAAACGCACTTTTACCGTCAGCGATACCTTGTACTCATCCACCGATTCATCCGCGCGGTAACTGAAAGGTTTGTCATCCAACCGCAATAAGGTGCAGTGCAAGACGCAATCTGCGTTCTGGAGACTGCGGATTTTCAAGGAATTGTCCACGGTGAACCGTTCGATCAAGGCATCTGTCAAATCTTCGGCGACTCCAAATTCAGCCGTCTGATTCGATACTGTGGGAATAGCGATTGTCTTCAGATGCCCCGGGATATTCCCGCTGAAGGTATAAAAGCCGCATCCGCACAGAATCAGCAGTGACAGGCATGAGATAAACAATTTTTCAGATTTGCTTCTCTGCATTTATGGTCAACCGTGGATCTTTATAATGTAGCATGGGCGTCTCGCCCATGACACGGGCGGGACGCCCGTGCTACTAATGTACTTCCTTTTCATTACCTTGACAATAGCCTATTTTCCCTCGACTAAACCTTCTGAACTGTCGGGCGTCAAAGGAGTTGAAAGAGACACGATTTTTCAATCCAACTTTAAATAAAGGAGAAAACTATGAGGCAGTCTCACACATTCTGGTTGTTTATTCTGTTGGGTATTATCGGCTCTTTAATCCTTATTGGATGTAGCGAGGATTCCATAAATCCCACGAACTACTCAGTCACCGCAACTTCCAACGACTATGCGGATGTGGCGGAAGATTTCGCTGCTACTCTGGCTGATCCCGATGAGGGTACATTGGATACGCGCGCTGAGATGGATTTTATGCCCAGGTCACGAATGGTAGAGCCGCCGGAAGAAAGAGCGCCGGTTTCTCGTGATACCACATTCATTCGCCACGGTCTCACTTTCACTATCGACATCACCTTCTATGATGTAAACGACATTCCCTCCGAGGAGTATGATTCCCTGACTACAGTGCGAATGACTCGTTTGATGACCATCACCGGCAGTCATGAAGGTCCAATGCGGCAAGCTACATTGAACCACGAAAGCTTCCTGGAAAGAAACCACATCGCCCCGGAGGATGAAATTCACATCATCAACGGCAATGCCACAAGTACGGTCACCAGCCATTTCGACGCTATCTGGCGCAATGTTACCCGTGATTTCCAGGCGCAACATAGCTGGACACGCGAAGACATTCAGATCCACACGGATCGGGAACTCCATCCCTATCCGCTGTCTGGAACCATCACCGGACATACTGTCATTACCCGCACTATAGTAAGGAACAACCGTAACGTTACAGAGACGGTTGAAGTCGGCTTTACTATGACTTTCGACGGCACCCGCTATGCACGTATGGAGATGGATGACGGCACCGTCTTCTGGATCGATCTGGATACCGGCATCGCCTATCGTGAACGACCTGGAGAGCCTTGATCTTCGAGGATTCAGCATCCTCTTAAGACTGCTTATTGTCAAAACGCCCGTCAGTGTGCCGGGCGTTTTTTTAAGCCCCTCAAATGGTTCTAAAAACATTCGCGAACAACCTGAAATACGGCTTCCTAAGGACGTATCGTATGTGAAACAGGTGATATAATTTCTCTTGCACGTATCGGATTGCCTGAGTACCTTAAACGCCATGAAACAGTATTGGTTAAGATTAGGTATATCTCTTCTTCTCCTGTTACCACTATGCTTGGATCCGGGGGGAGCTACTTCCATGGTTGGCTGGGAGGTGGTATGCGGCAAAAAAGTCCTCGGCAGCACTCCAATTTATCAGAGGGGAGATGTAACCTTCATCGATGCGCTCTCGCTTTGCGATGCTTTAGGAGTGAGCTATCATCGTGATGAGACGGGCAGATACATCTTCTCATTTCCTGGGATGCCGGTCGCTTTTTTACCTGATGGCGCTTTCGCTCAAGTTGGAATGGAGATTGTCCACCTGCCGAATCCGGCATTCTGCGAGGGATATCGCTTTTTTGTCCCCCAAACAGTTTTTCTGGAGATCGCCTCTTCATTTACCCCCGGTGTTGTGCTTCTTGATGAGAGTATTCATCGTATTCTCTTCACCTTGCCAAAATCCGACATCCTTGAAATCCGCGGCAGACAGGAGGGGACGGAATCGGTTTATACCCTCACTTTAACCCGTCCCTTTTCAGCCCGGATTTTTCGCCTGGAAAGCGGAGAGATTGCTCTGGCAATCGACAGCGCCGATGTCCAAAATGGCTGTGATTCCCTGGATCTGGACAGCAATCTGGCAGTCATGTTGAAATGGGAGAAGAAACAGTCACGGCTTCTTTTCGCCAGTGCACTTCCGATTCAACATGCCCGGCTGGAAGGTCCAGACCTTGGTAATGAGATTGTTATCCGTTTCTCGGCTATGGTAGACACAAATTCGGAGAAGAATAAATCAAAGGATCCTCTTTTCAGTAAAACTTTGGAAAGCGACCGTCAACGCTGGAGAATCGACAAAATTGTAATTGATGCCGGGCATGGGGGGAAGGATCCGGGAGCGATAGGAAAGAAACGCACTTATGAGAAAACGGTGGCGTTGAATATCGCCTTGAAACTTCGCCAGGTTGTTTGGGAGAAACTTGGCGCCGAGGTCATCATGACACGTGACAGCGATGTTTTTATCCCACTAGGGGAGCGCACCCGGATAGCCAATCGCAGCCAGGGGAAGCTGTTTATCAGCATTCATTGCAACTCGGCGCGGGATAAAAGAGCCAACGGACATGAAACCTATTTCCTCGCTCCCGCCAAGACCGAACGGGCAATGGCGGTCGCGTTGAAAGAAAATTCTGTTATCAAATATGAAGAGTCTCAGGATCAATATAAAGACCTGACCGAAGAAAATTATATTCTCCTGGCAATGGCGCAATCGCAATTTGTCAAGGAGTCGGAGTATTTTGCCGCTCTGATTCAGAAACATCTATATAAACGAACAAGTTTGAAAGATCGAGGAGTCGATCAGGCGGGTTTTTATGTGCTCATCGGCGCTTCCATGCCCTGTGTGCTGGTGGAAACCGGCTTCATCTCCAATTCGAGCGAAGAAAAATTGCTGAAATCGGATTGGTTTCAGCAAGAGATCGCCAAGGGAATATGCGATGCGATTATTGAGTTTATTCGTACATTGGAGAATGAAGGCTGATAATCCACCGTAGCACGGGCGTCTCGCCCATATCAACCGTAGCACGGGCGTCTCGCCCGTGTCAACCGTAGCACGGGCGTCCCGCCCGTGTTAACCGTAGCACGGGCGTCCCG
>CAZCRQ010000207.1:0-5657 GCA_964501095.1 uncultured bacterium
GCCGGAAGGAGAGACCCAAATCAAACCTCCTCCGGCGCTCCACAAAACCGCCAAACAGGAGGTTTACCATGAAGCGCCAGGTTTTAACTCTTTGTCTGATTGCATTGTTTGTTGGTTCGAGTTATGCTTACGATCCGGTAAAAATTACCTGCTATTATCAGACAATCGCGATGTTCGATTACGGCAAATTAACCATGCCGGCAAACAAAGACACTGCAGATCTTGAGGATGTAACAATCACGAACGCAAATCTCAAGGACATGCTCGAGACAATGGGGGTGACAACTGTTCACAAGGCATTTCCTTCGCACAGCTCCGCAGACAGCATCCTCTATTCACCTTTCGACAACAACATCAGGGTGATCAGCTATCCGTTCCATCTGATTTATGTCCTTACTCAAAATGATTCGACAAAAAGGGCAGATCTGATCGATTCATTAGAATCTTATGATGATGAGGTTATTTATGCCGAGATCAATGATTATTTAGAGGCTCAGACGAGATTTACATTTGATCCAGGGATGGAGGATGCGAGGTTTGACAGTCTTTGGAACCTTGATAATCAGGATCACATAAACAACGTTGCTGCTTACGGTGGTATTGATATCATGTATGCCTGGAATGAGATTGCACCAATTTGGGAAATTGAAGATAACGATATAAGGATTGGCTTGTGTGATAGAGATATAACTAACCATCCTGAACTAAGCGGAAGGTTCATGGGACAATTTATTCCTGTTGATTTTCGAGAATATGCTCCTTTTCACGCATTCCATGTTGCTGGAATCATGGCTGCAGAGGGGAATAATGGAACCGGAATTGCTGGAATTCATTGGGATGCCAAGGTTTATTCGAGACCTTATGCCTGCATAGTTGAATCTGAAAATCCCCCAGGTTTCAGAACAGAGGGAGGTTCTCAGTTGGGAGCATCAAGAAATTACGAGTTAGCCACTGAGGATAATTGCAGATTCATCAATAATAGTTGGGGAATAAATGAAGACTATGAACAAGAAGTAGGAGATAGGTTAGTAAGATACTCCTATACGATGCACATGGCAATGACAGTTGTAAATCAACTTGGTGTTCTTGTAGTATCATCTAGAGGTAATAGAGGTGATCAATCATTGGACTGTCCAGCATCTATTGGGGAATTTATGATGAACGTGGGATCCTTACGATATCCTGAATATGAAAATGATCTGGATAGAGATTCAACATCTTATGGCTATGGTATGGATCTGCTAGCGCCTGGTGGTACTGATGACGATGATCCTGAAAGTTTTTGGAAAGATATTCTCTCGTTAGAAAATCCCTACACTCAAGGTAACGACGGATATACGTGGAATCATGGAACTTCTTTTGCTGCTCCCCATGCGACAGGTATGGCAGCTTTGCTTTACGAGTATGTGAATTGCATACATGGAAAAATATTCTTTAACGATGATCTTCAGGCATTGCTAAAACTAACTACACATACATGGCAAGGGATGGATAATGATGAACATGGCAGTGGATTGCTGAATGCAAAAAACGCAATCGAAGCAGTTGGTTCAGATAAAGTAATATTCCATAAAATCAAAGCTGATTCAATTGCTGATTTTAATGTGGATGATACGTTAAGCAACGTGTCAATTATGTATCATCTTGTCGGCACGCACTATAATGATTTTTTCCATTCATATTGTAACAGCACGGTCTATGAAGTCAGAGCAACCATTGATTTCGATGATTATACTGAGGAGATTCAATTTACCGACTATCAAGGGGTTGATGATGTCCTGGTTTGGGCGAACTCCCTGCCTGATATAATTGATGATGTCCTTGGATATGAACCACCTTTCCACTATATAGATCCTTCTGACTCAAATCATACTCTCGACTTCTGCTATAATGTAACCTTCTGCGAAGCTCAAAACGTCACAGATTCTGGTTGTGATCTGGTGACATACGTTTATTATGCCAACGGCACCTGGCTGCCGGCTCATTATAATAATCTGGATTTTTATTTCACCGTGATCGCTAAAGATGATGTCGCTCCTGAGGCTGTGCAAAACTTCATTGCCTCGGAAGCTGGCGATGGGACGATTGACCTCTTTTGGGACGCTAATGATGAACCAGATCTTGCTGGGTATAAAATCTATCGTTTAGTTGTCGGGCTTGAAGGATATACACTGCTTGACACAATTCCGAAAGATTCGACTCATTATAACGACAGCGATTACGCTTGGGCGGATAGTTCGATGTATTACAATGCATATTATCGAATGTTCGCCTTCGATCGCAATGATAATGTATCGATTAGCAGCGATACTCTCAATGTCCAGGTGGAAAAAATCAAAAAAATGCCTGGAGAAAGGAATCCATTTTTACCAGAGAGAACCGAGTTTTTGCCTAGTTATCCTAATCCCTTCAATAGTATAGCCACCCTTCACTATGCGCTTCGTGATGATTGCCCGGTCGATTTGAAAATCTATAATATGATGGGGCAGCTGATTTATAGTAAATCTTACAATCAGCAAAAAGCGGGTTATTACCATCACTCAGTAGACCTGAATAGTTTCAGCTCCGGGCTTTATATCATCCAGGTATCCTTGGGTGATTATCAGGCAACTCGCAAAGTTATCATGGTGAAGTGAGGATTGTAGAAGTCAGTTTAAATCATCGAATATCTCTTGTGAATCAAGGTAAATGGCTTTAACTATTTACCTTGAATCGCAATTTAACTTATAAATGATGGTGATAACCATGAAGGCATATAATTTTATAATAAACAGTCTTTTCTTCGCATTTATTATTCTCGTCAACATGGGAAACATAGTTATTGCGCAAGAGTGGATTCACAGCGGACCCTTCGGCTGCAACGCTAAATCGGTCGCTGTAGCGAGGTACGATTCCAGCATAGTTTTTGCAGGATTAATTCGAGGTGGATTCTATAAAATGTCGCTGGAAGATCGAGTCTGGATTTCTTGTAACGACAATTTTCCAACTGATTCAAGTGAAGTACTTAATCCAGACGCAGATATATGGCAGGGTTCCTACTCATCAGTGAATTGTATTGTCTCAAGTCCATTGATTGAAGAGAAAATTTGGGTCGGTACCAAACGATCTGGATTATGGATGAGTGATGATGAAGGAGAAACTTGGTATGCTCCAAATGAAGGTTTACCACAAAATGCCAATGTTTATAAAATAGTCGTTCATGAATCCAATCCGAATTTAGTCACATCATTGGTGATTGGACCGGCTCATTTACGCTATCTCTATCATAGTAATGATAGTGGATTGACCTGGCAAGACGCCATAACGACCAGAGGAAACGGCTTGCTCTCTATGCCTGATGATCATGATCATCTGTTGACAGTGGAGTTGGAATCATTCGATGGCGGGGAAACCTGGCAGGAGAAAGACTGGGATGTACTCGGAGAATTATTGGTAGATATTGCTGTGAATCCTGATGATAGTCTTGATTTTTATGGTGTAGTTAATTATTGGGGTATCGAAGAATGTTACATTTCTAGACTTGAAATACATGATGGCATATATTATTGGTGTCCACCATTATTTCGACTAGACGATGTTGTTAATTATTTACATGTAGATAGAAGTGGAATCGTATATTTTGACAATATTAAATTTTGGGTTGAATTCCAATATGGACAACCATTCCCATGGATATCTGCTTTTCAAGGAATCGACCAAATAAGAGAATTAATATTAAGATCAATATCATCACTTAATATAGATTCTGAAATTGCCATCTGGGCTGGTTCTCATGGTATTCCTTTCACAGAAAATGCAGGACAGACTGCGGAATGGATTCACGATGGAATTGACAACGAGTCCATTTCTGTTATTGTTTTAGATAACATTTCCCCAAGCATTATTTACACTCTTGGAAGCTGTGGGTTGTATAAAACTATTAATTCAGGCAGGGAGTGGTCGGTATTATCGACTGGATCACTTAGACATATTGCTATTTCCCATCTAAATCCTTTAATATTATATGCTCTTAATCCTTTTCACAGAAATCTGAATGAAATTGACTGGCGAAGTGAAGACGGTGGTGAAACTTGGGAACAGTGGACAGGTTTGCCTCACGGGTGGATTACTACACATCCAACTTCTGATGATACATTATGGAACTATTCGTTTGCAAGTAGTCAATTATATTTAAGCGCTGATGCTGGCGAAACTTGGGAATTGGTATGGCAGTATAATTATCCGACTTATTCGTTTGCGATGAACGATTTCGATGTTGATCCTCTCAGACCCAACCGTATCTATGGTTGTGGTTGGAACATTGTACGCAGTTTTAATTATGGAGAAACCTCTGAATATCGTACCGTTCCCGGTACAGCTCGCAGCCTGGTCTGTGGTTTTGACAACCCTGATTTGCTCTATTATTGTTCTCTAGACAATGTCTATCGAAGTGAGGATGCCGGTAATACATGGGAAGCAGTGGGAGATAATATTCCCCATATTTACGATGAACCGTTTGTGCAGTTGGAGCGAAGTCCTTATGGTGAGGAGGCTTTATACCTAGTTGCGCAAGATCGGGGTGTCTATCACTGGCTTGGTCCTGGGCAAGAGTGGGAGTTGCTAGAGGGACCGTACGGTTGGCGGGTGAATTGCATCGCGGTCGGAGCGGATAGCAGCCTGGCGATCGGCACGCGTGACAAAGGAGTCTGGGTTTATCGTTCCCAACTTCAACCACCACCTCCGCCACCGGATAGTTTAACTATTCCATTGCAGGGACGCTATTTCGAGCTGATCTCGACTAACCGTACACCTGACGATCTCGATGCCGCCGCGGTCTTCGGGGATGTCGAAAATCTCGAGATTGTCTACCAGGATGACGGATCTATTTACATCCCGCCGCCATTAGGTATCAATACTATTGGTGACATCGACGTTCGTGAAGGGTACCAGATATTTTGCAGCCTGGCATCGCAGTTGACGTTTACCGGCACCCCTCTCGACCCCGCCACCGAGTACACCCTCGCCGCTCGCCGCTGGAATTTTTTAGGCTTTCCCTTCCAGGAGCCTGTATCTATTGAGATTGCCTTGCAGGAGATCGCCGGGCAAGTGATAATCATCCTCACCGATGACGGGCGCCTGTGGATCCCCGAGCTTGGCATCAACACCATCGGCGAGATGGTTCCCCGGGAGGGGTATTATACATTTGTCAGCGAGGATGTAACGTTCCAGTATTCGGATTAAAAAAGTCGGATTCGGCGACCCTGAACTACTTGACTTCGTGATGATTTTTTATGGTGTCAGTCGTCCTCGGCTGACACCATTCCTCAGCTGACACCATTTTTTGTGGTGTCAGTCGTCCTCGGTTGACACCATTCCTCGGCTGACACCATTTTTGTAACCACGGAAGGCACGGAAGACACAGAACCTTCTCACCGCCAAGGCGCCAAGTTACAAAGATACACTTTCGCCTTTAACCTTTCGCCTTCATTTCTCGCAGGCAGGGTCGCCTACGCTATCCCTCACTCCTCACCCCTCACCCCTCATCGCAGGCAGGGACGCCTACGCTACCCCTTACTTCTCATCCCTCATCGCAGGCAGAGACGCCTACGCTACCGACGCGAGGGGTAGCGTAAGCCTCCGTGCTTGCGATTCGTGATTATAATTCCTCGCAGGCAGAG
>CAZCRQ010000208.1:0-5644 GCA_964501095.1 uncultured bacterium
GTCAATTGCCGCCCTGGGATTATCAGGATTCCCTAAGGAGAAGATGCAGACATCAGTTGTAAACCCACCTATGTCAATGAGAATATGGTGCATAGCAGATTGTGGTAGACGCGAATGTTGAGCATAGGAGGTAAAAGCAGCTTGGATTTCAGGAACAAGCCAGCGCCAAATATCTTCCTCGGGTAGTTGAAGGGACTCCCATTGTTGCAACATATACTTTGATTCATCAATTGATAAATCCCATATTTGACGACTTTCTTCGCTACAGAAACCTCTCCAAACAAGTTTAAGAATTTTTTCATACGCCTCCTTTCTCCCATCTGTGTTTCCTTCAAAGGTGCCGTATGGCGCTCCCAAATGCAGCATGATTTTACAATCATAAAGGGGATTTTCCGACCTTATGATATGACCTGCTCTGCATACAATTGAGGTAATGAAGAGTGTGGCAAGCTCTTCGGATGTTATTTCGATAGAATCATCAAATATACTTTCACCGATTCGGCTCTTGAAGTTCTCAATGACTTTTGCATTAATTGTCTTGCGACCTAAATAAAAAATCCCTTTATTTGTTGAAATAATCGAGGGTATGACATATCTATCTCTATTCTCCGTTCCAGATTCATCCAGAGTTATCATCTTGATATTATTGTAATCGGTGTTTATATCGCGGTAGGCAATCTTTGTTCCATGGGTGCCGAAGTCTACACCAAGAATAAAGTATTTTTTTTGTTTAGAAAGAGGAGCAGGTGCAATCGGTTTAAATTCTTTATGTATCTTAACCTTGGGCAGGAAACCGAGAGTCTGCAATAAGCGTTTAATTAAATTCATTATTCTCTCGCTCTATCCGGAAACAACGTGCAGAAGTCCGAATCCTAGTTCCTCATGGTTTTTATTTGGAGCATTCTTGTTTATCTCTCCGACCACTCGATTCAACCGTTCGTTTGCTGCTCTTATTTGACCCTCGACCAAAGGAACAATCCTAGGATGATGTAAACGAGCATTATCCAAACTAACCTGCAAGTTTTTCAATTTTGCATCTGTATAACTTTCCTCTGATCTAATCCTGGATTTTCTTATTAACTCTTCACCTTTTGTAAATTGTTCAAAATCACTCTCTAATCTATAATAAAATTGATCTCGTATTTTTTGGCACACATCATTGATATCGACCTCCTGGATTATTGGGATAATTCTCCAATCCAGCGAACGTCCTTTAAGCAAAATCTCACTCACCAGGATGTGAGAATCCTTAGGTGTGATAAGGTTTAATTCTCCATGGTTAAGACGATAAAAGATTGGTAAAAGATGTCTTTTTATATGTAGGCCTTTGAATTCAACATAATACAAACCATAAGCGTAAATACCAATGGAAACGATATCAGTGGTGATCTCAACCGCTGAAACTGGATGGAGAGCAAATGATTTCTGCTTTAGATCTTGGCAGATAGCCTGAATTAGGAAATGACTGGCTGAGATCAACTCAACATCTCTTCGAATTGCATACTGAGGTTCATAGGCGAATTGAAATTGGTTGGATTGAAGGGCTCGACCTAGAACATATCGTTCAGCAGGAACGCATAGCTTATGTTCCATCGGTGCTATTATAGTAAATAAATCTTGACCAATATGTATGCGCCAGATGCCATTATGAACTAATTGTAAATTTGATTCTATTGCGAATTTTTTCATATAATCTTCAACAAGTAACTGGAGATGCTTCGGTGTCACAACTCTGCCTTCAATTCTCGCTTCTTCCATAGGCTCTAGCGCTGGTGGTGTAATGACAAGATCTGTCATTGCGGCAGATTCCAACTGCTCTTGATCTAAGTGATTCTGTTCGATAGCAATTGCCAGTTGATCCGCAAGGTTTTGCATCTCCTCGGGCGTTAAATATCGTTTAAAAAATTCTCTTTCCAATTTAGAGATAACTTCTCCCAGTATCGGCTCCAGGTCGCCAATGGTTTGTTCGAATATTTTTAATCTATTATAAAGCCTCCATATTATATATTGTTCGATGGTGCCTTGTGCCACCATATTGATGATGTAAATTATATTTGATTTTTGACCTCGACGATCTAGGCGTCCAATACGCTGCTCTACAACCATCGGGTTCCAGGGGAGATCATAGTTCACTATAGTGTCAGCTACCTGCAAATCAATGCCTTCGGCGCCTACTTCTGAGGAGAGCAGTAATTTCACATCGGGATCGTCACGAAACCGTTCATATCGTTTGCCACGTTCATCCTTTTCAGGGTGAAACACATCAGCGGGAATACGGCCATTAACCATTTCATGCTTGATTCCTTTCTTTTTAATGCGAAGAGAAAGATATTCAAGTGTTCCCACAAAGAAACTGAAGACAACTATTTTGGCTGAGGGATTGTCGTTCCACCTCTCTCTGAGCGCTCTAATGAATTCATCAAACTTGCTATCATAATTATTGATCAATCGATTTACATCTATGCCCATTTCAGACAATCGCGTTGGCTTCTCATCCCATTCTTCTGTAACATCATCTCCATCCCATTTATGACTTGCGTACCAACCCTGCGCTGCCATAGCTACTGGCAGACAACTCGCCGCTTGACGAAGAGTCATTTGACTGCCGAATCGAGCTGGTTCTGTTGGCGCATTCAGACAATTTAAATGAATCTTTTTGTAGAAAATTTGTTCATTTTCATTGTATTGATGGGGATAAGCCGCTGCTTTCCTTATTCTTGGACCCTCAGGCAGATCTCTTCGCCGAGTGCGGTTGATAACATTGCCAAGGGGACTCATTTCTTCAAGGTACTCCCGAAGATGCACTATATCGCTCGGATCATTTAGTTCTTCAATACTTTCAATTACATTGTCAAAATTAACGCCTGTTTCGCGAGATAAAGCATTGAGAGCACTTTTTAATTCGTCAACTTGTGTAAGATTAATTGCCGATATTGCACGTCGAACAATTTTATGAAATTTTATTTCAGATTGGAATGCATACTCTGAATGAAATCGCTGTGGTAGGAGAATTTGCATTTGATTGAAGAGGTTTTGCTCTCCTAGTTGAACCGGAGTAGCGGATAAAAACAATACTGTCTTTGACACCCGAGCCAACCGTTCCACAACCCCATGGGTTTTATTGAGATTTCTCACCCATGCCGATTCATCAGCAATCAACAAGTCTAAGTCAAGATTCATTTCGGCAGCGAACATGTCGACATCTTGACGTTCTTTGCCCACCTCATTAGGACAAATCAAAGAGTAAATGGGGTCTCGCGATAGCGACTGATAGGATACAATTGCACGAACTTCCCCCCAGTAGTTCAATTCCTGACCTCTCGATAGCCAGTTTTGAAATGCTTCTCCATTCCAAAGTTCAAATTCTTCGCCAAATTTGTTCGCAAGTTCACTCTTCCATTTTCTCCTTAGATTCGCCGGACATAATACCAAGACTTTGATCAAGCCGCCGGCACGTGCAGAAAATTCGCGCAGTATGTGGCAAGCCTCAATGGTCTTTCCCAAACCTACCTCATCGGCTATCAGTATGCGCGATTCTGGAAGTTTCAAGAGTTTTAGTAGAGGCCTGAATTGATAGGCATGAAATTCAACTTTTCCGGAGGCATAGGGAGTGAGGAAAGTATCAGTAAGTTGTCGTGATAAACGGATAAAAGTAACCAAGCGAAGAAAACTCTCCCAACCGTCAAATGATCGTTGCTCAAACAATGTGCCGGGATCTACTTCATCAGTGAAGGGCTTAAGATCGTTTTCGAAAATGGAAACCACACTACTATTGTCAAGAGAGATACGGTAGGAGAAGGTGTCAGCCATGCGGACTCCTTCAGAACTCACCGTTCCGAATTGGGTGCGATCGGAAATGCGAATTACCCTGTCACCTTTATGAAATGCAGCGTTCATAGGAAAAGACAGTATTACAGCAGTTGGACGATTTCTATCGGTAATTCGCACTACCTCACGTTTTGCTTTACGTACCATTTCAGTGAATCGAGCGCGAGCTTCTGTAATCGAGAAAGTAAGCATGGCAATATCCTTTGAAGATTTTGACATTGTAAGAATGTAGCAATATTAGTTATATTCCACAAAGAAGAGATCTCAGATTTAAAATTCCGAATCAGGGCAGTAGTGACAATCAGAGCGCACTCCTGACTTTCTCGGGTACCTGACCTCTGGAAAAAATTTTTTCAAATTCTATGTTATCATTTTTAGAAACACTTTCCGGTCATACCGCAGTAGTTGTGGGAGGCGGCGAGGGGATTGCCTTGGCGATCCGACGTCGATTCTCGCAGGTAATCGCTGCCCACCCGGATCGCTTCTCCAACCGCGGTCCGATTACGCAATTACTGAAGGATGGGGAGATTCTCTATGCCTGCGGACGTGATGCCACCCCCGACCATCTCCCACACGATTGCGATCTTGTTGTGCTGGCGTTTCTCCTCGCCAATCTCGATGATCCGGTAAAGGCGTTGACTTCCTGGATTCCGATACTAAAAGATCATGGACGCCTTGCCGTGCTCGAATGGTATGGCGGTCCCCATGAAGAACTCACAAAGGACACCCGCCTCCATGAATCATTGCTTACCCATTTTTCTGAGGTGTCCAATTTTCATTGTCCGGACTCCCGTGAAATTACACGTTGGATGCGAAACGCCGGATTGGTGCATGTCCGTCACAATGTGGAGGAAGCCAAGCATTTTTTCACCGAGGATGACACTACTCTGCTGGTTGCGGAGAGCCTGGCGCGTCTGGTGCAATATGGGGAAGGGGAATCCGCTCTAGCGCGTCGTCTGCGAAAGGAATCCTTCACTCCCGCGCCGATACTTGTCGCCAAGGGACTTTTTAAATGTGTGCGTGATCCGGGAACTATAGAGGATACAGATAAATCCGCCGAAAGTAAATCACGCACCGCTCTGGCGCCGCCAAATCTGGAAGCCCGTACTCTGAACGCACTCTTGAGTTCCATTCTGGGCGATGAGGTCGATTCACCCATCGAGATCAGTAACCGTCTGCTGACCACCTTCGGAGCCAGTGCCCTGGGCTCGATACGCGATCCGGAAAAACTCATGGAAGCCTTTGATCTGCCGCGTAATGTCAGCGCCAGGTTGGTGGATGCGATTGAACTGGGACGGCGCTTGTTCAGTCCGATCGCCAGAAATAAAATACAGATTTTCAGTCCACTTGACGCTTACAATTATTTAAAAGGGGAGATGGCGACCTTAAAACAAGAGCACTTCCGCGGGTTGTATCTCAACGCCCGCGGCTACCTGATCGCCGATGAAGTGATCACTATCGGCATCTTGACTTCGGTTCTACTCCATCCGCGCGAGGTCTTCGGGCATGCCATCGCGCATAATTGCCATTCTGTGCTGGTGGCGCACAATCATCCCTCCGGCGATCCGGAGCCCTCGCCCGATGACATCCACCTGACTCGTGGCTTGGCGGAAGCCGCTCGATTCCTACAAATCGAGCTGGTCGATCATATTATCATCGGGGAGGATTCCTTCGTTTCCATGAAGGAACGTGGGTATTTCTAACAGCAGAAATAAATTCTCGTCCCCAATTCTCTTTTTTACGCTGAAGCGTGGGAACATAGCTCCCCGACATTCACCCCTTCGATCAAGGTGGTGGCGAGTGCGATTCCATCCGC
>CAZCRQ010000209.1:0-5592 GCA_964501095.1 uncultured bacterium
TGTCAGTATTTCGTGGTACTTATTCATGTCTCTTCTTAAGTCTATCTTCGGTAATCGTCACGAGCGGGAAATCAGCAAAGTCCTGCCATTGGTCGAAGCGATCAATCAACATTATGAAACCCTTCATGCTCTTACCGACGAAGAGTTACGCGGCAAGACCGAAGAGTTCCGTCAACGCATCACTGACGCCATGTCTGGCTTCGATCCTTACGAAGGCATCGAGCGTGAAGATCCCGAACGGACAAAAAAAGCACAGAAGAATGAGACGAATAGACTGCAACAGGTGCTGGATGATCTCCTTCCAGAAGCCTTCGCGGTAGTCAAGGAAGCCTGCAAGAGGCTGAAAGAGCGCAACCACGCTTTCGAAGCTGCCGGAATAAAACTCACTTGGGACATGATCCCCTTCGATGTTCAGTTGATTGGCGGGATTATGCTCCATTACGGGCGTATCGCTGAAATGGCGACCGGTGAAGGAAAAACCCTTGTCGCTACGCTTCCGCTCTATCTGAACTCTCTTGCCGGGAAAGGTGCTCATCTGATAACCGTAAACGACTTCCTGGCTCGTCGAGACGCCGAGTGGATGGGGCAAATCTATAAATTTCTTGGTTTGAAGGTCGGTTGTATCCTGTCGCAGATGTCTCCTTCGGTAAGGAAAGAGCAGTATGCTGCCGATATTACTTATGGGACGAACAACGAATTCGGATTTGATTACCTGCGTGACAATCTGTCGGTAGATCCTGAGCATTTGGTGCAGCGCGGGCATCATTACGCCATCATTGATGAAGTCGACAGTGTTTTGATTGATGAAGCCCGTACACCATTGATCATTGCCGGAGCGGTGCCGCATTCCAAGGATGGGGATGATGATTTTGTCCGCTGGAATCCGAGCATCGCACGGTTGGTGCGTAAGCAGCGTGATCTGGTGGTGCAATATGTTACAGAAGCGGAGCAGATCATTGAAAACGGGGCGCAGCCAGAGATCAATGGTCAGGATGCGGAATTGCACGCTGGCATTCGGTTGTTTCAGGCTTCCCGCGGCGCGCCCAAGCATAAACGGGTGATCAAGGTTTTAAGCGAGCCCGGGAGAAAACGTCTCGCCCAGCAGGCTGAGGACTTCTTCATTCGTGAAAAACGTGTACATGAACTCGATGAAGAACTCTTCTACGTTATCGATGAGAAAAATCATACCATCGACTTGACTGACAAGGGGCGGGAGGAATTATCCAAGATCGAGCGCGTGGATTCGGATATCTTCATCTTGCCCGATCTCGCTGAGTTATTTGTTGAAATAGACAATGATTCCGCGATCTTGGAAGATGAGAAAGCGAAGAAAAAAGCGGATGCGGAGATGGAGCTTTCGCAAAGAAGCTCCATGCTGCATTCGATCAATCAACTGCTGCGCGCGCATTCTCTCTACGAGAAAGATGAAGAATACGTCATTGAACATGGCAAGGTTCAAATAGTCGATGAGTTTACCGGTCGTATCATGTATGGTCGCCGGTACTCGGATGGATTGCATCAAGCGATCGAAGCCAAGGAAGGTGTGAAGATCGAAGCGGAAACGCAGACAATCGCCTCCATCACCCTCCAAAATTATTTCCGACTCTATGGCAAACTGGCAGGAATGACAGGCACTGCAGAGACGGAAGAAGATGAGTTTTTCAAGATCTATAATCTTGAAGTCTCTGTCATTCCGACAAATGTGCCGGTGGAACGCGATGATCTTGAAGATGAGATTTACCGCACTCAACGTGAGAAGTACACGGCTATCATCAATGAGATCATCCGTTTGCATGAACTGGGATTGCCGGTTCTGGTCGGCACGACTTCAGTCGATACCAGCGAGCTGATCGCCAGGATGCTTGGCGCACGCCAGGTGTATGGGAGAAAACTCAAAGATGTAATCCAGATTTTGAACGCCAAGCAGCATCAACGGGAAGCGGAAATCGTCGCTCAAGCCGGACAGCCCGGTGCAATTACCATCGCTACGAACATGGCGGGACGAGGAACCGACATCAAGATCACTCCTGAAGTACGTGAAGCGCATGGGGAGAATGGCATCATCACGCAACGACTGTTGTTCGATAAAACGCTCCGCGATCGTCATATCAAGGAGTTTCGGTTCGATCCCCTGAATCAGACCGGCGGTCTGCAAATTGTCGGGACCGAACGGCATGAAGCGAGACGGATCGACCGTCAGTTGCGTGGAAGAAGCGGACGTCAGGGCGATCCCGGGCAATCGAAATTCTTTCTCTCGTTGGAAGATGACCTGATGCGTCTGTTCGGAGGTGAACGCATCGGACTGATCATGGACAAACTCGGTTTATCGGAAGGGGATGTCATCACTCATCCCATGGTTACCAAAGCCATTGAAAAAGCCCAGAAACGGGTGGAGCAGCACAACTTTTCCATTCGCGAACACCTCCTCAAATACGATGACGTGATGAACATCCAACGTGAAGTTGTTTACGCCCGTCGCCGCACCGCACTTGTAGGAGACATACGACAAGAGGTAGATAATCTGCTGCAAGAGTACATCGCAATTACCATCGATTCCTGTTGCAATGAGAAGGAGCACTCCTACGCCTGGGATTGGGATGGACTTCGCAGTGCATTATTGCGTACATTGCTGATCGACCTTCATTTATCCGAAGAGCAGCGGGAAAATATCACGATCGAAACGTTGGAGGATCACCTGGTTGAACTGGCGAGAAGTTCCTTCGCCCGTCGTGAGCAATCCCTTGGATCAGAGTTATATGAAAAGCTGCTTCGTTATGCCGTTCTTCGGATTGTCGATAATGAATGGATGAACCATCTCTATGAGATGGATCGATTGAAAGAGGGAATTGGTTTACGTTCTTATGCACAGAAGGATCCCCTGGTTGAGTATAAACGCGAGGGTCTGGAAGCGTTTGAGCAGATGCTGGGACGTATTGCCGAGCAGAGTCTGCGCAACATCCTAACCGCGCGTTTGCAGGTGGATCAACGGATTTTATCGACACGACAACCGGTTGCGGCAGCCCGTGAAATGAAATCTGACACTGGAGGGATGGGCTTGAGCGCCCCCGCCGTAGCTGAGCAGAAAGAAAGCGCCCAAAGAAAACTCAGCGGGCAGGAAAAACCACATTCCCAGCAAACGAAAATGGACCCCATTCGTCGGGAAACACCGAAAGTTGGCAGAAATGATCCCTGTCCGTGTGGAAGCGGGAAAAAATATAAATACTGTCATGGCGGGTAACCCATGATTGAAGAAGCAATGCCACAGAAAGTAGTTGGTTTGGTAATGCTTTTAATGCGTGAAATCCGCGAGCATCGGCTGAAACTGGATGAGATTGATCTCTTCAGTGAGGATCTGCTGGGTCAGGGATATACCGAGACGGAAATCAACGCTGCTTTCAGTTGGGTATTTTCGAGATTGGACGGTATTGAACCAGCGGAAGTACTTTTTCAAGCTGATGCCAATCGACGCTCCTTTCGTGTCCTGCATCCCATTGAAACAGCAGTGCTGCGTCCCGAGGCTTATGGTCAACTTTTAGAGATGTACGCTTTAAAAATGTTAAATCTCGAAGATGTCGAACGGATTATCGAACGCGCCATGTCATTTGGTGGTCCCTTGGGTGCGGAGGAAATTCGACTTATGGTTCATACTATTTTATTTGAAGAAGGCAATTCCGGCAACACTTCCAACGCAATATATTTCAGCATCCCCTCCAATACTATCCACTGATCACAAATATTGATTTACGCTTAGAGTAGCAGGTAGCCCTGTACCTTTCCAATGCGACTCAATCATCGAGTTTAGTAGTTGGACTTTTATTGCGGGATTCTCTATGTTATGATAGTCGCAGTAATGGAGAAGAATCAAGAGCCGCCTTCGCTGGGAACACCAAGGTAGACTATGTTCCAACACCACGTCCGGACTTGTGTCCCCGCGAAGTTAGCCGTGCGGTTACATCCACTGGGGAGTTGTCTAGTACTACCAGTACAGGGGCGATGAACCGCACGACCGGCGGCCTCACCTTAAGATAATGGAGGAATTCCGCATGAACAAGCATGAGACACTCTTTGTTGGCATTGATTGGG
This sequence comes from uncultured bacterium, assembly GCA_964501095.1. GTDB lineage: Bacteria > Electryoneota > Electryoneia > Electryoneales > Electryoneaceae > CAZCRQ01. The sequence goes on from CAZCRQ010000209.1 coordinate 4,084, forward strand.
TGGTAACCAGAAGCATTATGCCTCTGGCGTTTCGGCGGACGGGGTGACAGTCTTTCACGGTTTTTATGACCATACTTCTGCCGGTATTATGACACTATGATAAGGTAAAGGACGCTTTTCCGGAATTGCTCCGTCTGAGTCCGGGGATGGCTGATGCCTGGATGAAGAGCGATGATGGTCGACTGGTGGGGCAGCTTCTTTCGCTTCCGGGGCTTGGCGAGCAGACTGCCGCAATAATATACAGTGAAGCCTATTATTTGTTACATCAGCGTAATTTACTTTTTCTTCGGGCGTATTGCGGGGTGGCGCCGGTGACAAAACGCAGTGGAAAAACATGTTATCATGTGATGCGGAGAGCCTGCAACAAACGTCTACGTGGAGCATTATATTGGATTGCAATGGGCGCAAGACGTTTTAAGGTTTCAAGAGGATGACGAGCCCCTGGATCCTGCACAACAAGTAGTGCAGGGCACCCGTTAATAAAATTTTACACTATTATTAGTTTTTCAAAAGCATGCTAAAGCGTGAACTCCAAACTCGAACACGCTAAAGCGCGTAATCCATTCTCTCAATAATAAATACTTTTAAAGGAGAAAGAGATGGTTAAGATAATTATGATTATTTATATTGTAATAATCTTTCCAATTGTTGTTTTATCAGAAACTTGTATCGAAAATGACTTCATTGCGGAAGATTATGGCAAAAGATGGACAGTGAAAGATAGTCCCTATATCATCATCGGAAATACTCATTTAGTCGCGGGTCATCTTGAAATTGAGCCGGGAGTCGCGGTGATTTTTATCGGTGATTACACGCTCACTATCGATGGAGGGGCATCCATTAGTGCGTATGGAATAGAAGAGAATCAAATTCTTTTCGATTCAGAAAGCGATTATCACTATTTTTGGCAAATTGTCTTGCAGGGTGATCCAGATGCCCATTTTCCACAGGATATCTATTCCACAGGATTTTTCTACTATTGTGAATTCGCAAACGGCGGTGTGGAAAACCGTGAGGGTGATCTACCAAGTTATGGTGGTGTGATTTGTTGTTCATCATACACTAATTTGGAAGTTAATAATTGTACATTTCATGATAATAATGGTAGTGCAGTTAACTGTACTGGTGCTCATTATAATTTGTCAATAATGAATAACCTTATTTATCACCATCAAAGTGGAATAAGAGTCGCGGGAAAATCCGGTTCGAATTTCGGGTCAAGGATCATAAGGAATTCAATACTGGAGCCGATAGATTGGGGGATTTTCTACTCCGGAGATTGTTACGGATTTATTGCCGACAATATTATAACAGGATTTGACAATAATAGTATCGTTCTTGGAAATAATATATATGAATATATGAATATAATTGATAATAGGTTAGATAATAATACTTTTATTCAGAGACCTGAAGATAAGCCTAAAATGATAAACTCTATTCAGACAGAAGAAAAAAGATATGGCAAAAATGTTCTTTCGAAATTGATGAAAAAAATTAGGAAATAAG
>CAZCRQ010000210.1:0-5583 GCA_964501095.1 uncultured bacterium
ACATTATAGAAATCCCTTTTGGTTATCAATCACACTATTTTTTCTTCTTTTCAATATCGCCTTCTCCCGCCCAAATTGGCAACAGCAGGTGGATTATTGGATCGATGTCACCCTCATCGACAGTTTGCGAACGTTCAAGGGCGATGCGGTAATCACCTACACCAACAATTCCCCCGACACATTGTCCTCGATCTGGTTTCGTCTGCCGATGGAAGCACGAAATCCAACAAGTAAAGTCGACCATACTTATTATCGCGATTGGATAGAACGACTTAAGGGGATTCCGGAGAAGGATTGGGGACGGTTGCGTGTGACAAAATGTCAGGGCGATTTACAGTATTCCGCGCAATTTCTCCAGGATGGCTGTATCGGCAGGGTGATTCTCGCACCAGCATTACCGCCTGGTGCGGTTGTCACCTTCACCCTTGCCTTTGAGACAAAATTTCCTTCAGGACGTGCGATCAGCCGGTGTGGATACCAGAACGGTCAATATCGCGGAGCTTATTGGTACCCGATGGTTTGCCCTTACACCCCTGAATATGGCTGGACTGTCAACCGTTATTTCGGCACCGCGGAAGCGTACGGTGAATTTGGTGATTTCACTATCCGCTACACTGTTCCCTACAAATTTATTGTCGCTTCCACTGGATATTTGGTAAACGAGGACGAAGTTCTTCCCCCTGAACGTTTCGCCGGATTGAACGCTCAGGCAAAGACATATCTGCCGATTCCCGAGGGGGAGGAGGGCGAGCGACCAGTCACTTGGATTTATCACGCCGAGAATGTTCCCGATGTTGCCTTTGCCGCCGACCCGCAATTCGTCATCGACCGTAAGGATTACGGGAATTTTCAAGCCTGGGCGTTCCTTCGCCGGGGCAGGGAGGAGGACTGGGCGGACGCGGCGGAATTGATCGGTTGGACAATTCAAGAACTGGAAAAGATTTACGGCACCTATCCCTGGACTCGTGTCTATGCTACCGATTCCTGGAGCGCGATGGAATACCCAATGCTCACCCACATGAGTTGGAACACCCCGCAATATCGATATGTCATGATCCACGAGGTTATTCACAACTACACTCCGATGATCCTCCATTCCAATTCGGTCGACGCCCAAGTACTGGATGAAGGCTTTACCACTTTCATCGAACATGAACTAATCACTCGACGGCTCGGTTCAGCAATCAATTACCATGATGAGATCGATCGTGGATTGTTCACTAAAACGATTATGGTGCGCGATGATGTAAAACGGGGAAGACGTCCTTACCTCGAGGCGGTGCTCGATGGGGAAGACTTACCGATGGTTCGCGGCGCGGATGTCGCCGATGAGTATCGGCTTCTGCGGGTCTCGACTTACTATAAAACCCCAGTCCTGCTCAATGCGTTGCGTTCAGTGATCGGCGAAGAGGCTTTCTGGAGCGGATTTCGCGTCTATTATCGGAACAACCGTCTCAGCCATGTCGATGAGCAGGATGTGATCGAATCCTTCGAGGAGGCAAGCGGCAGGGCGCTGGGATGGTTCTTCAAGCAATTCCTCTATGATGACGGCGATATCGACTACAGCATCCGGGATTTTCACTTGCAGGATGATGAGGATAGTCTTGTCGTTAAATTTAAGATCACCCGTACCGGGGAAGTGAGACTGCCGATTCGTCTCGGGATTGTTTTAGATAATAATGATACTCTGAAAGCCGAAATCCCCTTTCTCCCAACAGATCCGTCACTTCTCGGATTCATCCAAGTCAGCACTTGGGATCAGCTTCATGATCCCCAGGATTTTCTTGATGTTGCACTGAAACTGCCGGCTGCTCAGAGACCGGTTCAAATACTGCTCGATCCGGAAAACAGGTATACTGACCGAAATCCGCTCGATAATCAAATACCTGTAAATAAAATAGAATATCAATTCGACCCTCTTCTGTTGCCGATTTCGGAGCCACCGGTGGATCGATATCGTATAAGGTTCTCCGGCTTGGCAGGTTACAATGCAGGTAATGGTCTGATGCCGGGTGTTTCATTTCAGGGCGATTATATGGAACGACTGGCGTGTTTCAAGACCGAAATTCTTACGCCGGTAAAAGGATCGGATCAATCTCCGCAGTTCCATTTTATCTTTTCACATCCGATCGCCCGAGGTTTCCATCCGTTTCAAGTTGTCTTTGATCTAGGAAAAATGCACGCCGACCGTTGGGCTCAGCTCGGTCTGAATCGCTCCTGGCGCACCTGGAAACCGCATTATTATGAACTCTCTTCCGCGCTTCAGATTGGCGTGTGGGAACAACTTGAAAAAGATTCCCCAGCAGCGATGGGAAAAGAGGAATTCGGTTCATTTCAAAGCACCCCTTATCTCTGGTGCCATTTTAATCTCAGTGCTCCTCGAAGCCCTCGCCACTGGAACCAGGATTTTAATTTTTATCAAGGTTTGGGAGATCATGCCTTCGCCGCCCTGGAAAGCTCTGGCTTGGTTCGACTGGGAACTCTTTTAGGTTGGCAGATTTTTCTGGAAAATCGTTTTGTCTCCAATTCGGAGGCGACGCCGACGCAATTCCGTTTAGAATTAACTCGAAGTTCACTAGCGGATCTCCGTGGTATTCCGCTATTTGGGGGTAGATGGTCGGGATCGGGCGAACGAGAGTTTCCACGTCCCTACGCCTTGGCGTCTCTAACTTATACTCCGGATGATGAACCGGTGAAGAGATTCGCCGCGCATACTTTTTTAGTGAATCGCAGCTTGACGGATTGGATGCTGGGGATCGAATGGCAGCCGGCGGAACGGTTTCTCCAAGCGTTCCGTTTGGGTGTTTTTCAAAGCAGCGCGCTCTTTCAAACGCATCGAACCGGCTTCATTCACGAGATCGGACCGCGTCTCTCTTTTTGCGAACTCTATGGTTTAACCGTGCATTTAGCCTGTGCACCTTGGCGCGTCGTGGGTGGGGAGAGGCGGCATGTCGCTTGGTCGTCGCCGAAAGCCTGGCGATGGCAAGACTGGAATCGTCATATCGCTCTCTGGATTTCGTTAGATTTATAAAAACCCTATATATCATTAACATCCTTCTCATCCTGTGAGTAAACTTAAAGTTCATTTTTCCGGGATCGGCGGTACGGCGATGATTGCCGGGGCATCGTTAGCGCTCGAAGCGGGCAATGAGGTGCGCGGCAGTGATAATCCCCTCTATCCGCCAACTTCCGAAATGATCAAGCAGCTCGGAGTGACGGTTTATGAAGGCTATGACGCGAAGAATCTCGATTGGAATCCCGATGTCGTGATCATCGGCAACGCCTTAAGCCGCGGCAATCCTGAAGTGGAAGCGATCCTGCAGCAACGTCTGAATTATCAAAGCCTGCCGGAGTGGCTGAAGCAAAATGTACTGCGTCAGAGAAAACCTATCGCGATCTGCGGCACCCACGGCAAGACAACTGTCACCGCCCTCACCGCGTATCTGCTTGAACAGGCGGGTTTGTCACCCGGCTACTTGATTGGCGGGCAGCCGCTCTGCTTCAACTCATCATCGAAATTGGGAGCCCCAGGCGCACCGTTTGTCATCGAAGGGGATGAATATGACACTGCCTTTTTCGACAAACGCGCCAAGTTTTTCCATTACCTGCCCCAGATCGCCGTCGTGACCTCCATCGAATTCGATCATGGGGATATTTACTCAACTTACGATGAGATTTTTCGGGCGTTTTCTCTGATGCTGCGTCAGATTCCCGCAAATGGTTATTTGATTGCCTGTGGAGAAGATGCCGGTTCAAGAAAACTCACGGATCACAGTTTCTCAAACACCATACTTTACGGTTGGGGGGAAGAGTGCGCCTGGCGTGGGGTGCCCTGCGAAGCTAATCCCGGCTTCCAGGGATTGAAAGTCTATCGAGAGGGGAGATTCTGGGCGAAGTTGAATGTCCCGTTATTCGGCAGGCATAATCTTTTAAACACCCTGGCGTCGCTCGCGGTGGCGGGGACACTTAATGTCCCAACAGCGCAGATTGAAAAGGCGCTGCCTGAATTTCGTGGTGTACGGCGGCGGATGGAGATTTTCCTTAAAGCACGAGATGTCACTTTTATCGATGATTTCGCTCATCATCCCACCGCGATTCGTGAGACTATCGCCGCGGTGAAAACAGCGTTTCCGGGAAGGGTGATTGTCCTGCTCGAACCGCGCTCGAACACCATGGTCACCAACCGTTTCCAAAATGAGATCGAGAATTCATTGTGCGAGGCAAATGTGGTTTGGATCGGTGCAATTCATCGAGAGCAGCAAATTCCACCGGAGATGAGGTTAAATCGCGCGCAAATCACGGCGAACTTATCCAAACGAGGTATCGAGGCGCACTTTAGCGACAGTATCCAGGAGATTGTGGATGCGGTGATAAACAATAGCCAAGCAGGGGATGTGGTGCTTATCTTGAGCAATGGCTCCTTTCATGGAATCTATGATAAGTTCAAGGAAGCGCTTGGAGATCGGTCATGAACGATATCGCAATAGAAAAAGATAACCGGGAAGACCTAAGCCTGGAATGTCAACTGTGCAGGAATACCTTTGTATTTTCGGCACAGGAGCAGCGTTTCTATCTCGAAATGGGATTTGTCACGCCACGCTATTGTCCGAATTGCCGTAAAGCCCGTAAACATGACGCCCTTGCCCTGAAAAACGAGGAATGGAAGGATTTCTACGAAATCGTTTGTTACCGGTGTGGTAAGAAAACTACAGTGCCTTTCAAACCGGTCAATGGACGTCCGGTTTACTGCCGGGAATGTCTTGAAGAAATACATAAGGAAGAAAACACGATAGTCTTCAACGAGGAGAAATTATCCAGCTCGAAAGCACCAATGGCTGCGAATGTCCCTGGGATTGGGATCACACGTGTTGAAGATGCAGAACGCCCTTACTCGGAATTGGAAGAGGTGGTGGATTCGCTCCTGAAGAGATTATATAAATAAGAAGGATGTTGGAATAGATTGTGGATTCGCTCCTGAAGAGATTATATAAAGAAGAATATTGGAATAGATTGTGGATTCGCTCTTATAGAAATAATCCCGTTTGGGGTGCCCTGGACTACTTGTTGTCCAAAAGAAATGGAAAACCACATGAGGCTACCCTAAAAAGACTACTCGAATTATTAAAATCTGGGAGAGAGCAGTGATCTGGTGACACTCATGGCCTTCAAAGCCATTGTGGAGCTTTACCGTTCCGGCTGGGTTCGATTCCCAGGCTCTCCCGCAAAATACATCAGCGCAAAGACAGGGGAGTGCCGCCGAAGCAACTTTCATGTCTTTGCGCCTTTGTGTTTTAGTGCCTTGTTGATGAAAGATTTAAAAAATGGCAGCTCTTCAATTATACATAATATCCATTATCGGCATACCTTTTCGAGAATGACGCCAATATCCCTGATTATATATACTCAGGAGGATAGAGCGTCGGATTCCTAATCCGTAGGCCACAGGTTCAAGTCCTGTCGGGGGTACATTGTCAGGTAGCGTAAGCCTCTGTGCTTGCGAGAAGTTGTGAGAAATGAGGGGTAGCGTAAGCAGGTAGCCTGGACGCTCCGTCGTCCAGGGAAATTGAAATATAAACCGGAAAA
>CAZCRQ010000211.1:0-5527 GCA_964501095.1 uncultured bacterium
GGCTACCTGGACTTTATTTCTTTGTATCTTTGTGCCTTTGTAGTAAGTTGATTTTATTTACAGTATCATTAAAGCATTAAAACGCATTACCCGTTTTAAACAGCGAAGAATCATTTATATCCTTCTCATCTGGTGAATTTTACACATTATCCTGACGGTTGGCTTCATCCTCTTCCTCGGGCGGAATCACATCTTCCGGAGCGGTGATGATGAGGCGAACCACGCGGTTATTTTCCACAATCTCTGCTTTGAATTTCCATCCTTTATAGGTAAATACCTGCCCGGGGTTCGGCACTACTCCGGCAAGAGCGAAGATAAAACCACCCAGCGTCTCATAATCATCTTCGGTGGGGACCAATTCTTCATCGATTTCATGATTGAAATCCTCCACTTCCATCTTCGCCGCCACCTGGAACACTTTGGAATCCAGACGTTTGAAGAGAATCTCCTCCTGGTCGTATTCATCCTGGATTTCACCGACAATTTCTTCGATAACATCCTCAAGGGTCACCAATCCCTCCGTTCCCCCGTATTCATCCACCACAATCGCCATGTGACGATTGTGCTGCTGAAAATCTTTCAACAGCGAACTGATACGACGGCTGCCGGGGACAAAATCCGCCTTTCTCATCAGATCGGCGATCTTGAGTTTCTCGCCACCTCTTCCGATCAGATCTTTCGCATAGAGGATGCCGACAATGTGATCAACATTTTCCCGATAAACCGGTATACGAGAGTGCCCGTGTTGCTGCACCAGTTCGATCGCTTCCGGAAGAGAAGCATCTTCGCTGATGGTGACCATATCAATACGTGGTATCATCACCTCTCCAGCTTCCGTTTCACCGAATTCAAAGATGGAATGGATCATCTCGCGTTCATTTTCTTCGAGCGCTCCGTGTTCTTCGGCGACTTCCGCCAAGGTGCGCAGCTCGGCGTCGCTGAATAGGACTCGTTGCGATTCCAAACCGAATGATTTCGCCAATTTCTCGACAAATGCGTCCAACACGATTGTAATCGGATAAAACAGAAACATGAAAAACTGAAGGAGAGTAGTCGCAGTGAGCGTCCATCGTTCATTGGATTTTATGGCGATGATCTTGGGGGTAATTTCAACGGTGACAATGAGAATGAAGGAGACGACCACGATTTGCAGTATCAAGGCAATGGTAGTGTTGAATCCGGCGTTACGTGCGAGTTGATCGACCAGCAAAGCTGTCAAGCTGGCGGTGGCGGTATTGACCAATGTATTTCCGATCAACAGGGAGATCAACAGAGCGCGTGGTCGGTCGAGCAGTTTGATTACCCGACGGCTCCGTTTGTCAGACTGGCTGTGTAACATGCGCAGACTGGATTTACTCAGGGAAAAAAATGCGGTTTCACAACCGGAGAAAAATGCGGAAAGAGCAAGGAGAATGATAATAATGCCAATAGTCAGGGATAAATATGATGGGTCCACGTATATATTCCTTATACTGACGCGGGAGGGGAAAACAGCCAGGGGAAATTTCCCTCTGTAGTCCGTCCCCGATTAAGCCCCTCATCTTCGCGCTTACTCATCGCCGCACGTGACGATCGATCCTCATCCCGCCATCCGGCGAGGTGAAGCAGACCGTGCAACGCCAGACGAGATATCTCCTCGGTCAGAGAAACAATATAATCTTTCGCTTGTTCTGCAGCTCGCTGGAGGCTGACATAGATCTCACCGTCCGGCATGGGATTTTCACCCACTTCCCAGTCCAGCGTCAGTTTATAGTTCTCTTTTTCAACAAGATTAAAAGAAAGTACATCCGTTGGCAAGTCTTCATGGAGGAATTCACGATTCAATGCCTTGATGGAATCGTCATCCAGAAAAATCAAATGATAGCGTCCGGTTAGATTCTCTCGGAACGCTTCTCTCGAAAGCCATCGAATCATCGCCGATTCATTCCGGTGATCCCAGTCCGCGACGCTTTCCCGAAATAGGATCACCAAGCTAAGTATTCTCTGTCTCATCGACTTTTTTCCTTTTCAACCGCGCTTCAAATTCCCTCCTGGTAGGATAGCGAATGCGATGATGATGAATACCTTCAAGAATAGGCAGGAAGGCATCGATAACCAGACGGACATCATGCAGGGTTAACGGACATTCATCTAGCTCCTGATCACGATATTTGTTGATGACAACCTCACGTACTACCCGTCGCAGTTCTTCTGAGCTGGGATTATCCAAGCTTCGGCTGGCAGCTTCCGCGGCATCGGCGAGCATCAGGATGCCGGCCTCACGGGACTGAGGTTTCGGTCCAGGATAACGAAATAGCGCTTCATCTATGGCGCCATCCGGATGCAATTTCAAGGCTTTATCATAAAAATAGACCATTATACTGGTCCCATGGTGTTCTCGTATAAAGGCTTTGATCGACTCAGGAAGATGATACTCTTTCGCCAGCTTGATACCATCAAAAACATGGGCGCGCAAAAATTCCGCCGATTGTTCCGGCTCGAGCATATCATGGATATTGCCAGTCCCTTTCTGATTTTCAACAAAATACTCCCGTCTCAACATCTTTCCAATATCGTGATAATAAGCGCCGGCGCGAACCAGCAACGGACTGGCATGAATCGCTTCCGCACCCGCTTCCGCCAGATTCCCTACCATTATACTGTGATGATATGTTCCCGGTGCTTCCATCGATAATCGTTTTAATAATGGACGATTCAAATCGCCCAATTCAAGCAATGTCAATTCAGAAGTAACGCCAAAAATCCATTCAATGGCGATCAGCATCCCCAAGGCAAGCAAAGGTGTGGACAGGGCATTGATCCCGGCATACATCAAGTCCGTCAACAAATACATATCCAGACGAAGGCTCAATTGACGTTGGATGTAAATTACAAAGGCGAGTCCGAGGAAGATCAGTAATGCCGCACGCATGATCTGAACTCGGGTTCGCACTCTTAGGACAGCAAAGACTGAGATTACCGGTGAGATAATAAACGCCAGGACGGCAAAATAACCGGTTCCTTTAAGTGCGCCGACTAAAAACGCTAACGACACGGAAAAAACAAATGCCGATGGTGCATTGATGACCATGGTGATGATCATCGCGCCTAACGCCGCCGGAAAAAGATTATGATTCAGATCGAAGGGGAGAAAGATGGTCCCGTACACGGCAACCAACAAGGCGATGAGAAAGGAGATCACCAGCAAATGACGCGGGGAATAAAATACCCGTGATTGAAAGCGAAAGTACCAATAACCGAAGATGAAGAGAACCAAGGCGGCGAGGAGAAAACGTCCAAACCATTGCAACTGACTGGTCAAGGTGCGCTGTTCCTTTGCCATGGCGTCTTTTTTCCGACTTAAAGCGCGGAGTTTTTCGAGGTGCTGCTGCGTGATCCGCTCGTTGGAATCAATAATCCGTTCCCCTTTGAGAACGATTGTCTTCACGATGGGGATTTTATCGACCGCCGCCTGACGACGTGATTCCGTCTCTATCGAATCATACAACAGGTTCGGTGTCAATTGTGCAATCAGCATCTCGTAACCAAGGCGGATATGAGCATCCGATTGCAAAATCTCCTCCGCGCTTGGATTGTTTGTAGAACCAATTTGTCCGCGCAGCCGTTCCAGCATCTCATCCACTGCGCTTTGATGATCAAGATACACTTCGATGGGCTTGGATTGCTCCTCGCCATTACGAATTACACGAATCGCTCCCTTGACATTCTCCACCTCACGTAAGGATTGATTCATGATTCCACGGTCGAGAATTTCTTCCAAAATGGTTCCATATTGATTCCACCCCAGGAGAAACTCCTCATCTGCTTGATAACGATTAAGGATGAATTCCCATGACGCTTCGCTCAAACGCACGTTGAAGTTTTTCTTCAAATTTTCCAGTAGAGACTGTCCAAGGCTGTCCAAGTATTTAGCGCGTTCAGAAGCATTCGCTTGACGTCTTTGCGTACCGAGAGCGCGGATTATTCCACCGGTTGTACGGATGGTTTCAACACTCCCTCTATATGCGCTAAGTAGACTTTTCGTTATGGAATCGTTGTAGACCCATACCGGTTCGATTGTCAGACATGCGGCTTTTCGCTTCTCGGCAAGCTCTTCCGGTGTGTATTCAACGTTGAAGGAAAAAGGGGCGATGATCTCCTCCCGGCTGATCGAATCCAGTGTATGGGAAGAGAAGCTGAATGATCCTTCTCGGGGGAACAGCAGCATGGTCTCGACTGATAAAAACAGCCAGATAAGAAGGGGAAGGACAGGATAGCGGTGACGTATCCACCAACTATTAAGCCTATGGAAAAAAGAGGTTTTGGGACTCATCGGCTCCCATTCTCCTCGGCATCACGCTCATAAGCCCGGATGATCTCCCGCACCAAGGGATGACGTACAACATCCTCACGGGATAATGAAACAGAACGGATCCGACGTATGCCACTCAGAAGTTCTATCGCTTTCGCCAAGCCGCTTTTTGTCTTGTCGACAAGATCGATCTGGGTCAGGTCTCCGGTAACAATGGCTTTCGTTCCGACACCGAGTCGGGTGAGAAACATCTTCAATTGATCGCTGGTCGTATTCTGCGCTTCATCGAGAATCACAAAAGCCTTCGATAGGGTTCTTCCGCGCATATAGGCGAGCGGAGCGACTTCGACTTGATTCAAATCCATGTATTTCTTCAATTTCTCCGGTGGAATCATTTCGAGCAGGGCGTCGTATAGCGGTCGAAAATAAGGCTCGACTTTTTCCTTCAAGTCACCCGGAAGAAAGCCCAGATTCTCTCCGGCTTCGACAACCGGTCTGACTAAAATGATGCGTTCAACCTCGTCGGAAAGAAATGAGCGCACCGCTTGCGCCACTGCTAAATAGGTTTTCCCTGTCCCCGCCGGACCCACCGCAAAGACCAGGTCGGCATCCTGCATCGCTTGAATATAAGCTTCCTGGTTGACACTTTTAGTAAACACCCGCAAACCGGGACGCTCATAGACCAATATCCCCTTCCCCATCTCCGCCGGTGGAGAAGGAGTTTCCCGTGTGATCCCGGCAAGGATTAGAACCGCGTCAAGATCGTTCAAATCCACCGTTTTATGCTGCGCCATGCCTTCAAGATCACGAAATATCTGACGCAGCGCCATCTCCTCCTCGGACGGTCCCTCAATAAATACTTCATTCCCGCGGACAACAATCCGTGACCGCACCGCTTCCTCCAAACGGCGCAAGATTAGATCATTCTGTCCAAGAATTGACGGGACAGAGGTTGAATTTAACTTTATGGAATATCGTATAGTCAAATCACCTTTAATAAAATTACTAATGTATAGTTTTATTGTTTCCACGATGGACGTGGGAAGATAATAACGTGCGTTTGCTGCACACTTTAGCGCTGTCTCTTACTCACATCTATTAGATTGAGTGACTAAATGTTCCTGATAGATTTTTGCTAGCGTTTGTTTCGATTCGACGACATTTATTCTATTTTATTCACTGTGGTGTCAGCCGTCCTCGGCTCTGTTTGTGGTGTCAGCCGTCCTCGGCTGACAC
>CAZCRQ010000212.1:0-5526 GCA_964501095.1 uncultured bacterium
GGGGTAGCGTAGGCGTCCCTGCCTGCGGACAATTAGCTTCACTACAATTAGCTATATTTCACTCATCTAGCTCATTTATCGGATTCTATGTATATTTGATATATGACTGCGAGTGTTAATGCTCATTTTACACTTTTAATCCAGACAATAACGGTAGAATAATGAAAGTAGAAATCATAGCTATTGGCGATGAAGTCCTGTTGGGGCAGGTAGAAAATACCAATGCCGGCTGGATCGCGCGGAAATTAAGCGCCAATGGGATTTTAGTAGGTTGGATGACAGTAGTGGCGGATGAGGCAGATGAGATCATGCAAGCCTTTCAGCGAGCCTTCCGTCGCGCCGATGTCGCCTTGATCACCGGAGGGCTAGGTCCGACACACGATGACCGCACCAAAGGAATACTCGCCAAGTTCTTCAATCTTCCCATCGTCTTTCGTAATGATATCCTTGAGGATGTGCGTGAATCTTACAAAAGGCGTCAAATCAGTTTTATCGAATCCAGCCGTGAACAAGCGGAATTTCCCGAGGGAGCGACTCCAATACGAAATATCCATGGGACAGCGCCCGGCATTTGGGTGGAACGTGAGGGAAAGATCTTCGCTGCCATGCCAGGCGTGCCACTCGAGATGAAATCAATGTTTATCGATTTTGTCCTGCCCAAATTAGTGAAAAAACGTACTGGCAAGGTAGTCCTTTTTCGTACCTATCACACTGTTGGGACACGGGAAGCTGAGCTGATGGAAAAGATGACCAACCGTACAGAGTTGGAGGAACATGCAACCCTGGCGTTTCTCCCTTCGTATCAGGGTGTCCGCATGCGGCTGACAGTCATGGCGGATAATACTGAGCAGGGAAACCAGAAATTGGATGCGGCAGAAACTGCTCTACGTTCGACGGTGGGCAAATACATCTTCGGAATCGGGGAAAAGTTTGTCGTGGAAACCGGAGTTGGAGAAATGCTGAAACGTATACATTGGAAGCTGGCAGTGGCGGAATCCTGTACCGGCGGATTGCTGGCGAAACGGATCACCGATGTATCGGGAAGTTCAGAGTGGTTCGAGCGCGGATTCCTCACCTACTCCAACGAAGCGAAACATGAGATGCTGGGTGTGCCGTATACGTTGATCAACCAATATGGTGCGGTGTCCGGTGAAGTTGCGAAATCGATGGTAGAAGGGGCACTACGACACAGCCATGCTCAGGTGGCGCTCTCAATTACCGGCATCGCCGGTCCCACCGGAGGTACAGAGGGAAAACCGGTCGGCTTGGTCTTCATCGGATACGCCAATGGAAAAACAACTTTAGTGCAGAAACACCTTTTCGGTTCCGAACGTCACAGTAATCGGATGCGAAGCGCTACCGCCGCTATTGTCCTGCTGATTGAACAGTTGAGGAAGGTGGGTAAAGAATGAGAATGCCATGTTTGCGGAACCATCCTCTCAGACTATCCAAGAATGTTTATAAAGATCAAAAAGATGGGTGCCCTGCCCTACTTATTGTACAGGTTGATGATGATTTAGACCGCAAGTTCCAGGTTTTGAACTGAAACGTTCATGCACTATTTTATAACAATCTCACTGAAATCGGTTTTATTGATTCATATCATCAAAAACGAGATATCTGCCGAGGGTGGCTGACACCACTTTCTGTGTAGTGTTCGGGAATTCCGACCCACTCGGACATAGAAGATTACTCGATGGAAATTACTGTTGCGAGAAAAAATTCATCACGAAAAAAAGGCTCGGGAATCTTTTCTTCTTATCTGGTGAAGATTTTGCCCTTTATGCGTTGGATTCCCACATACTCCCTTACTACTCTGCGTGCGGATTTCATCAGCGGCTTGACGGTCGCACTTGTATTGATCCCGCAGTCGATGGCATACGCGCAATTAGCTGACCTTCCAGCGTATTATGGTCTTTACGCCGCGTTTTTGCCCCCGATAGTCGCGGCGTTGTTCGGTTCGAGCACCCAATTGGCGACCGGACCGGTGGCAGTGGTTTCTCTGATGACCTCGACCGCCCTCGCCCCGCTCGCCACCGCTGGAAGTGAATCCTACATCGCTTACGCCATTCTCCTCGCCCTTCTGGTTGGGATTTTTCAGTTTGCCCTTGGTGTGTTTCGTCTCGGGATGGTGGTCAATTTTCTCTCGCACCCGGTTGTGAATGGATTCACTAACGCCGCCGCCATCATTATCGCCACCTCCCAGCTCTCCAAGCTGTTCGGTGTCGAAGTCGACAGCGCCGAGCATCACTATAAAACAGTCTACCTGGTAATACGTGAAGCGCTGCACAATACTCACTGGCAGACTTTTGTCCTGGGAGCGCTCGCCTTTGCCATCATGATAGTCCTTAAACGAGTCAACCGGAAACTCCCGAATGTTCTGCTCGCAGTGCTGGTGACAACACTTATTTCCTGGGCGACCGGCTATGAGCACAATGTAGTCACCCGGATCGAACGGATTCATTCCAGGGAAGTCGATGCACTTTTAGAGGAATACAACTTCAATCTAGCGGAGGTGGATCGCACCATCGAGGAGCGTTTTACTACTGGAACCGAGAGACGTCAAGCTGAACATGAATACGGCTCCCATTCCAATGAAGCCATCGAACTCCATGCTCAATGGGCGAAGTTGTCTGCCCGTGTCGATAAATTGAAGGATCGCGGCGAGGAGTTGAAATCGAAACTTCGCCGGTTGCGTTTTCTCGCGGTGGAAGCATCGGATAAACACTTGGAGTTTTACAGCCATGAGGAGCTGCCCGCTGGAGTAAAGCCGGAGAAGCGCAAATGGAGCTTGAAAGTGCGGAACCGTCCGATGGATAAAACAGCAATCATGATGATCGGCGGCGGCGCGGTGGTGGGGACAATTCCAGCGGGAATCCCGAAAATCTCTGCCCCTAAACTCAACTTCCCGATCATGCTGGATTTGCTCTCGATGGCGGTGATCATTTCGCTCTTGGGCTTCATGGAAGCGATCTCGATTGCGAAGGCGATGGCGACCCGCACCGGTCAACGACTCGACCCGAACCAAGAGCTGATCGGGCAGGGGCTGGCGAACATTATCGGGGCGCTCTCCAGGAGTTATCCTGTCTCCGGCTCCTTTTCACGCTCTGCGGTCAATTTTCAAGCAGGCGGAAGAACCGGATTCTCCAGCGCTTTCACCAGCATTATGGTCATGATCTCCCTGCTCTTTTTCACGCCGTTGCTCTATCATCTGCCGCAATCTGTCCTTGCCGCGATTATCATGATGGCAGTCATCGGCTTGATCAATGTCGGCGGATTCATCCACGCCTGGAAAGCACAACGTTATGACGGTGTCATTTCTGTGGTTAGCTTTCTCTTCACGCTTGGCTTTGCACCGCATCTCGATAAGGGGATAATTATCGGCGTGCTGCTCTCCATCGGACTTTATCTCTTCCGAACGATGAAGCCGCCGATTGCGATTCTGTCCAAGACACCACAGGGTTTCTATCGGGACGCCAAACGCTGGAACCTCGAAATTTGCAAGCATGTGGCGGTCATCCGCTTCAATTATTCCCTCTATTTCGCGAACGTCAATTATCTCGAAGATCAGATCATCGAAGAAATCTCCAATCTTCCCTATTTGAAACACATTGTCATTGTCGGCAATGGAATCAATGAACTGGACGCTTCGGGGGAGGTGATGCTCTCCTTGATCGTAAGCCGTTTGCGGGAAATGGGATTGGATGTCTCCTTCACCGGTCTAAACGATCATGTCCTGGAGGTGCTGCATCGCACGCACTTGTATGAGAAGATCGGGGGAGATCATTTTTATTTCAGTGTGGCTGAGGCGGTCGAAAAGATCCATAAAGGCTCTTGCATTGGTATTCCCGGCGAGGAGTGCCCCTTGCTGACTCCGAAACTGATCAGCTATAAAGTCGCACCGGAAATTGTCGAAAAGCTGAAAAAAGAACCGATTTGGAATTTGCCAAAAAAGGTGAAGAAGATTCCAAAACAAGAAAACTAGCTTATCGAAGATATTGCTTTACTTAACTCGTAATGACGGATGGCGATTTTTGCCTTTTCAGACAGCTTTGAAACAGACTGCCGAGAATTAAATAATCCTATTGGGTGCCCTGCACTACTTGTTGTGCAGGAAACATGAATAGATTGCTATTCTCCTGAAATACAATGAGTGATGTTTTTGGAATCATAATCACCCTGCACAACAAGTAGTGCAGGGCACCCATCTTTTTATACTAGAAGAAATAACTTTTTAAGGAGAAATGAGGTGGCTATCATTTCCATCTTCAGCGGTTCGCACTGCCGTGGTGAGGAGGTTGTCGAGGCGGTTGTTCGCGAGTTGGGCTATGAATTGATCGGTGAAAAACTTTTTGACATCGCCTCGGAGCGATTCGGTGTCTCCCCTCAGAAGTTGCAACGATCGATCTTCGGTCCTCCACCATTTTTCAGTAAATTAACCCGTGAGCGCGAACAAAATCTCTCCTACCTCAAAGCGGTGCTCTCGGAATTGATCATCAAGGACAAGATCGTTTTTTTCGGAGTCGCCAGCCATCTCCTGCCGCGGAGCATCACCCATATTCTCCGCGTCTGTTTGATCGCCAATTTCGATTATCGTGTGGAGATGGCGAAGGCGTCAACTGGGCAGTCCGCCAAAAAAGTCGAGGAGTTGCTCCGGAAGGATGATGGGGATCAGGGACGTTGGACACGTCATCTCTACGGTAAAGATCCCTTCGATGAAAGCCTCTATGATGTTGTCATCCCGATGCATGCGACGAGTATCGAAGCAGCATCCAGGGAAATCTGCGCCTACGCTCAAAGAGATGTGGTGCAGCCGACAAATAAGTCCAGAGCGGCAGCCCAAGATTTCATTCTCGCTGCCAAGGTTAACATTGCCCTGGCGAAAAAGGGCTATGATGTGGATGTTGTAAGCAATGATGGAAATATAGAAGTATCCATAGAACAATATATTACACGTCTTGAGCATCATCAAAAACAGATCGCAGTTATCGCCATGCAGGTGGAAGGGGTGAAGAAAGTGACCAGCAAGCCAGGAACCCACTTTATTCCGCCGCCGCTGGTCCGCACCCCCGATTTAGAGTTGCCGACCAAGGTGCTGCTGGTCGATGATGAACGGGAGTTCGTGCACACCTTGTCCGAGCGTCTGCAAACCAGGAACCTGGAATCGGCGGTGGTCTACGATGGTGAGGAGGCGTTGTCATTCGTGGAGAACGATGAGCCGGAGGTAATGGTGCTTGATTTAAAAATGCCCGGGATCGACGGCATCGAAGTACTGCGTCAGGTCAAGGAACGTCACCCCAAAGTCGAGGTGATCATCCTGACCGGACATGGCTCCGAACAGGAGCGGCTCATCGCGAATGAGCTTGGCGCTTTTGCCTATTTGCAGAAACCGGTGGACATCGATGTATTGACTCAAACCATGAAAGATGCCTACAAGAAAATCGGGAAGAAGAAACCACCGACGATATCGACAACTGATTAAGATGTGTATTTATGGTGAAAACATAATTAACCTATATATTAGTG
>CAZCRQ010000213.1:0-5459 GCA_964501095.1 uncultured bacterium
GACGCACGTGCTACGGAGGACACACGTGCTACGGAGGACGCACGTGTTACGGTTCTATCGGGTCTTATGCGGTTTGGTGAACCGCAACTATTCAACTGACTTTTGATAACATCATCAGGAAAAATCCATCATTTTTTTCAGGCTATTGACCTGATAATCTTGTTAAATCGAGAGTATAAGAGTACATTAGAAAAAATAGGATAAGCCTTCTATAACTTGCGACGAGGACACAATCATGGCACACAATACGCTAATTTTAAGAAAACAGGTCTTGATAGGGCAGTTTTTCTTTTTTCTCTGCCTTTCGCCTGTTTTCTCTCAAGTTATCTTGCATCAGCAGGACATTCCCAATCAGCCGGGCACGGTCTTTTCCTTCTATGTTCAGAACGATGGAGCGGGCATTCCGGTAGAAGTTGGCGGACGCGGTCCCGACCAGGTTTGGGATTTTTCCGAGGGTCCGACCGATGATATCCTGCTTGATCCCCTTCTGGAGTTGGGAGATACACCATTCGCTGCCGACTTCCCGACCGCGAACCGTGTTACTTATGGCGGTTCCTTACTTGGCGGACAGTTGGGAGATTCTTACAATTATCAACAGCTTAACAACACCGGTTGGCGTCTCTTGGGAATTGGTGTTCCGGCAGGCGACCTCATCCAGGAAGACCTTGCGGTGGTTTTTGAAGATCCTATCATATTCATGCCGTTCCCAGCTCAAATTAACACTGACTGGGACATCGAGACTGTGTATAACTATACCATCCCGGTGGATACCATCCCGGAACTCGATTCCCTCCGTCTGGAGTTCGTTTTCGAGGGTCATGGCGAAATCGATGCCTGGGGTAGAATATCCTTCCCCAGCGGCGAAGTTGATGCGATCCGTGATCATATTACCTTCGGAGCTGTCATCAATGGATATGGTATCCGGTACATTTTCGGCATCCGTATCGAAATTCCTTTGGGTGAAGTCTATCGTATAGAACCAACCCAGATGTTTTCCTGGTATGCCGCTGATTGGGGTGAGATTGTGACCGTTGTTGGATTGCCCGGTGATGAAAACTTTGAACTCGCTTCCTCGATCCGGCGCAGATTCATAGAGGGCGAAGAACCCGAAACATTTACCATCCCGCTCCAGGGTCATTACTTTGAACTGGTCTCCACTTATCTGGTGCCGGAGGAGCTTGACGCGGCAATTGTCTTCGGAGGCATCCAAAGCCTGGCTATCGTTTACGAGGATAATGGTCACATTTATATCCCACACATCATCAACACCATTCACGATATCACAGTCACTGAAGGATACCAGATATTCTGCGATAATAACTCCTCTTGGACGGTCGAAGGGGTGCTGATCGATCCGAATACCGAATATTCCCTGCAGACTGCTCGTTGGAACTGGCTTGGCTATCCTTTCGATCACCCGGTGCCGGTCACTGTCGCCCTGTCGGATATTACTCAGGATATCAGCATCGTGATGACAGACAACGGGCGGATGTGGCTCCCGCCTATAATCAACACCCTGGGGAATATTCTTCCAGGGGAAGGAATGATGATTTTTGTCACCCGGAATCTCACTTTCCGCTATCATGATGCGGCGATGAATTTTTCAATTGAGGGGAACCAAGAGGTTGTTCAATATCCATATAATCCTGCGGATCAACTTCAGCCCACCGGTTTGCCTTATGCAGTGCTGATCGAACTCGATGAAACGCTGGCAGACCAGGTGGCGATGATCGAGGTTTATGACGGCGCTTTGCTGGTCGGAAAGGCGATGGCGGCTCAGGGTCGGTCGTTGACTCCGGTGGTCGCCTGGCAGGGATCTACGGAACAAAATCTTATCGGTTTTACCACGGGGCATCCGATTGAAATCGTCCTTCTCGCGATGGATGGTTCGGTTATCCCGTATGAACACCACTCGACCACTTACTTCGGCGAACTTCCGTATGCTTCGCTTCACCTGACCACAGCGTTAGAACTTCCTCTATCGTTCACGGTTGAGGCATGCTATCCGAATCCATTCAATCCGTCGGTTACAGTACCATTTATACTGCCGGAAAACGGGGAAGTCACCTTTAAAGTGTTCAATTTGCTTGGTCAGGAAGTGTTCTCGACGAATCGTTTTTACGAATCCGGACGGCGCACCTTCCTTTTCGATTCTCGTCTGAGCGACGTTTCGATGGTCAGCGGCATCTATTTCCTGAGGGTGGGATATAGAGGCGAGTTCCAGGTGCGGAAAATTATATTATTGAAGTAAGTCAGCGCTTCAATAGGCTGTCCGAGAATGGAATAACTTCATTGGGTGCCCGGCACTACTTGTTGTGCAGGAAATATAAACTGACAGATATTCTCCTTAAATACAATGAGTTGCATTTTCAAAATCATAGTCACCCTGCACAACAAGTAGTGCAGGGTACCCGTCGTAGTGCAGGGCACCTGCACAACAAGTAGTGCAGGGCACCCATCGTAGTGCAGGGCACCCATCAAAGTCAGAAAGAAAAGTCGTTGTATCTTTGGGTCTTGGTGTCTTGGCGGTGAGATTTTTTTATCATTTCTCCTCATCCAGCAGGCGTCTCTCCCCGGATAATTTTCGGATAGCCGTCACATCCTGCACAACTTCCATCGTCCCGCGATATTGCCCCTGACGATCCCGTACGGCAAAATAGCGGATATAGACGAATTTATCGTGTAAATTGATCCAGAACTCAGCCACCTCGCGTTTCCCATTACGAAAGTCCTCGAGTATGCGATTGACCAGGTGGACACTCTTCGGCGGATGGCAATTCTGCACCTGGCGTCCGATGACCGCCGGGGCACGAGGGAAGATCTTCTCCGGTTGATTGGTGAAGAAACGCACCGTGTCGTATTCATCGATAAAAGACAACTCCACGGGCAGATGTGTGAAGATCAGATTGAGCTGATCGAGGGTGAGTTTTCCAGTTTCCACATCGAATAAACCCTCCCATTCTAAGGCGGCGGAAGGTTGAACGGTCTTTTCAAACGGTTTCCAGTCATTCCCCGGTGTAACGGACATGTAACCGATTTCTTCTTCACCTTGCCGGATTTTCCACCAATCGTCATCATTCAATAATTCGAGTGAAGTGGGGAAGAGAACCGTCTCCTCCTTGTGGATCATTTCGGAGACAGCAGTCAATAAGTCCGGCAGCGAAACCGCCAACCCTCCAGCATCACTGCGCTGTAAGGCGGAATTCACTTTTTTCAACAATGTACGTATATCATCGTGAATTCCCCACATCACCTGTGTCGGTCCGGTGAATCCCTTGGCTTCAAGTAAGGGGAAAAGCTGGTTTTCTTTGCGAAGATAGTGTTTTTCGATCTCACGCAGCTTGTCGACCAGCTCCGTAATAATGCCCCATTCTTTGGCATGATAGTGCGGATCGACAGTCGCCTGCTTTGAACCCATCACTCTCCGGATAACCTTCACTAGTGAAGCGATCACTTTGTTCTCTTCACGATAGGTGTGAATTGGATGCCCGGGGGGCGACTCGGTTGGCGGCGGAGTTTTCAGCGAATCATCGAACATCTTTACATGGAGGTCGCATAAGCGTTGAATCTCTGCCGCGGGCAAGCCATCCTGGATCAACTGTTGCTCCATCTGGGCGATTTCTGTAGGTGAAACCTCACCCAACAGCTCGGTAAATCGTGCTTTCACCTCATCGGGATTCTCCCCGGCGTGCAATGAAAGGATTATTCCCTTAAGCTTTTCCATCTTGTCCGCTTTATCATCCGACTTGGTAGAGATATCCAGCGCCAACTCCTTTCCGTTGCGTTCTCGTATGGCATTGACGATGGTTTTCATCAGCTCCGCGAGGGGAATTGAACCCATCGTGGCAGCCATCTGCAGTGTCGCCGCCTTCCCAACCGTGCTACGCATCAACGGATTTTTCAACACCTTGAACTGGGGATGAAGTCCCGCCAGAACATCGACCAGAAAGGGATAGCTCGCCAGCAGATCATTGATCTTGGTTCCCGGAGTCAAGCGATCGATCGATGGGGACGCACTCATATTATTCCTCCTTACAGATTCGTTCCGACCAGCAGCAAGTTAAATACGCCATTAAGTCATTATCCAGCATTCCAGCGATTCCTCCATCCCAGGCTGTCCAAGACATGCACTCCGTGTGAAACGTCAAAGAATCACTTTTTTCTCTCAGTCAAGGTTTCAGACCACATTCGATTGAAGTCAAAATGATGTTTCCGTACCTTTTTATGTTTTTCATTCCCGTTCCTAACGTTGGAGCAAGGGATCGAACAACTTATCGCCTTCCAAGTAAGTAAAAGTAATTTAAGCAATAAGGTATATGAAGGAAACTCAAAAAGGGAATTTACGATGAAACGTGTGCTGGTCACTGGCGGATCGGGTTTTCTCGGCAGCCACTTAATCGATCGATTGTTAAAAGATGGGCATGAGGTGCTCTGTCTGGATAATTTTTTCACCGGCAGCAAGGAAAACATCTCTCATCTCCTGGACAACAAGCACTTCGAATTGATCCGTCACGACATCACCCAGCCGATTCTAATAGAAGTGGATTGGATTTTCAATCTCGCCTGCCCGGCATCCCCCATCCATTATCAATACAATCCGGTGAAGACCATCAAGACCTCGGTGATCGGCACAATCAACATGTTGGGATTGGCGAAACGGGTGAAGGCGCGGATACTGTTGGCTTCCACCTCGGAGGTGTATGGCGATGCGAAGGAACATCCCCAGAAGGAAGAATACTGGGGCAATGTCAATCCGATCGGCGTGCGCTCCTGTTACGATGAAGGTAAACGTGCCGCGGAATGTCTGATGCTGGATTATCATCGTCAAAACAAGGTCGACATCCGTATCGCGCGAATTTTCAACACTTATGGACCTCGTATGGCGCTTAATGACGGGCGGGTGGTTTCCAATTTCATTGTTCAAGCATTGCGCGGGCAGGCGATCACCATCTACGGCGATGGCAAACAAACACGCAGCTTCTGCTATGTCGACGACCTAATTGAGGGCTTGATGCTCTTGATGCAGCATCCCGATGAGAGATTGCCGGTAAATCTGGGGAATCCGGAGGAGTTCACCATCTTGGAGCTAGCTGAAACAATTCAACGTTTGATTGGAGGAAAGACCGAAATTCGCTTTGCACCAATGCCGGCGGATGATCCGATGCAACGTCAGCCGGATATCAGCAAAGCCCGTCGGGTGCTGGGATGGAATCCGACCATCAAGTTAGAAGACGGGCTGACGAAGACGATTGAGTATTTTGAATGGAAATTATGGCAGAATCAGGAGTGAGGGGTGAGGGGTAGCATAGGCGTCTCTGCCTGCGAGATTAAGGTGTCAGCCGAGGACGACTGACACCACATCAAATCGCAAGCACGGAGGCTTACGCTACCCCTCATTTCACGAATCGCAAGCACGGAGGCTTACGCTACCCCTCACGTCGGTAGCGTAGGCGTCCCTG
>CAZCRQ010000214.1:0-5425 GCA_964501095.1 uncultured bacterium
GACGAACTATCGTCAACTCATGGAAATCTATTGTCAGCTTTGACTTATAGCTTATCTCTGAATAAACAACAAAGAAACTTTAAAATTTATATTCTGTATGGGTTTGCAGCCAGAAAAATAGAGAATATAGTTCACTGGTAAATTCATATTGGCCACGGGGAACTTCTATCGGTTGATGAATGACTCCTAATTTTTTCATTTTCTGTAAGAAATTATTAAGTACTTTTGATTCCGCTGGTGAAATCCGATTTAATAAATCCTGTTTTATAAATATGCGTTCAAAAGGATCAGTAACAATTTTCTGCAGAATCCCCTTATATAGATCGCTTCGAATCGTATCCAAGACCTTTGGCTCGATATACTTGGCTCCAATAGTTTGCGCCGCCCTGATGATTCCAAGGACAGCATCTTGTCGATTGATATTGTTGTCTTCATCGGCTTTGAATACAGCATCCCCGATTTCGTGCATGAATACCGGGTAGCGTCCGGAAAAAATACAGAGCAGATTCAACGATTCAGAGTCAACCGTCATACTGACTTTTGAAAATGTTTGTTTGAAGAATTCGCTTGACTCTTCTTTGGTAAAACGCTTTACCTGCACTAGATCGAACACCCTATCCAGCGATGGTTGGCTGTTTATCAGTTCACGGCGTCGTTCGGGAAGACCAGCGAGCATCAACAATAGCGGTATCGGTTCCTCGCTAGTTGCTACTTCATCAACAAAGCTCTTCAACCAATTGGCGAATGCATCTGATCCGGAAAGTCCATTTAAATCATCTAAAATAAGGATCAGTCCTTTTTTCTCCGGTTTCAATCGTTCCAACAAGTTCCTCAAGACAAAGGGAAAATCGCTGATCGAACGTTTCAAATCTTCCGAAGAGGCGGTGAACTCAAGAGAAACACCAAAGAGATCTACCTGTCTGACATGATTACCTAAGAATCCCTTTACGGCTTGAAACCAGCTTCGATCGCGACTCTTTTGCAGTAACCTCTCAAAGACCCGACGTATCATCTCTTCCAGTGAAGTTACACCTCCCAGGTAAACATGCAAACCGAGCATGTCGTATTTTTCTTCGGCAATGGCTATCGCCATCCGGCAAAGTGAACTTTTGCCCATTCCTCTCTCTCCCAGAACAAAGATTCGTTCCAGAGACCCAAGAGAGGCCGACTTCCCCGCCATTTTAATTATCTCTTGGAGTTCGGCGACACGTCCGATAAAAAACTCAATCGGAACAGGTACGCCAGGAGTGAAGGGGGAATAATCCTTCATTATTTCTCCTTATATTAATAATTCTATACTGGCTGTATGTTCCCCAGCCAAATCATATTCACGTGGCTTGATCGGCGCTCCAACTGAATTATGGGTAATGATCACCAGGGGTTTAGATTGTTCAATTGGATTGGCTTTTTTCACCACCGCATGATACCCGATAAAATGTTGTGATGCGGTATGCTTGATCTTGATCATCGAACCGGTCGGATAACATTGCACTATTTCCGCTAATCCTTTTACGACAAAAGAATTCCACATTCCCTTTCCAGTTTCCTCAATTAAAGTAGATAATGCTTCTTCAGGAGTGTGGTTGATCCCATCTGTCTCATCGGTGACTAGATTGTCATAAGCATTCGCCACGGATAAAATTTCCGCATACCGATAGATATACCCGGTATCGTTCACCCGATGCGGCGTCGGCGCTCTTAAACAACTTTTCAGTCCCTGGGGGTAGCCTCGACCATTGGCGAGTTCATGATGCTGCAGGATGGTGGTCTGCTCCACAAAAGTATTCGCTTCGCTACCGCTGAGGATTTTCATCGAAAAGGTCGGATGCTCACGCATCAACATTCGCTCATCACGATTCAACTCATAATACTTCTTACTCCGCAAGTCACCGAAAACAACCTTCCCGATGTCATGCAACAGTGCGGCTGATCCGAGAAAACGCAATTCCCGTCGGGGATAATTGAATTTCTGCGCGATCAGGATGCTGAGAACCGCAGTCTCCAACGCATGTTCGTAATCTTTACCACTGTCCGAACGAATCGGAAGGGAAGCGAACATTATGATATTGTGATCAACAATCTCCTCCATGAGAGTATTCACTTGTTGGCGGATGGTCGAAATATGAACAAGATTACGAAGTTTGGGATCCTCAGAGAGTAGTTTTTTTATTCTTTCCGGTGAAAAATCCTTCAATGCTAGATTTTCTCTCACATGTTCAAATGTCGTGGCAATTTTCTGGTTGGTAATTTGGCGAATGGAATCCTGGATAATGTCCTCCGGGATGATTCCATCGGATAATTCATCCATGATGTAAAGAGAGTAAAATCCTTTTTGAATAAGTCGGTTGATCAGGTCTTTATCCAGCTTATATCCTGCCGCTAAAAGGAGTTCTCCACGCTCATTGAATATAGATTTTCCAAGTAAATCTCCTTCCTGGACTTTTTTTATATTGACGATTCTCATAACGTTTCCAGATTCCGTTTCCTTATTTACGATTCTGCGCTTCTCCCCAGGGAGGAGTTAACGCGATTCCGGTGGAGATTAGATTTAAGAAGCAAATTACACTACATTTACCTCGAGAAGATCATGATGAAAATTGTCTTAAGAACGTAAAATATTTCACCTGAGATTGCAACTGAGCGTCGGGGACAGCGGATGAAAGTTAAACAGGTTTGGAAATCGAAAACTGGCAGATTGATGGTTTTCATCCTGCCTCTGCTAATCGTTATACTAATCATCATCCTGCGCAGCCGATCGAGCCTCGACCTGCCGAATGCGGAGGTGAAATCCGGCGTTTTCCTCGTGTCGATCACAGAGACCGGCGAACTTCGCGCCACTAATTCCACCGTGATCACCGCGCCCCCGATTCGGACAAATCTTCAAATTGTCGCTCTTGCCCCTAAAGGAAAAGAGGTGGAAAAGGGGGACACGTTGATTGTCTTCGATGGGGCGGAAGTGAAAACACGGATCGAAGAGAAATCAGCGGAATTAGAGATCGCCCAGGCAAACCTTCAGAAAAGTGTCGCTTCGATAGCTTCCAACATTGCCCAGCTTGAGGCGTCGGTCAAATCCTCGGAAGCGAGCTATCGCCAAGCCCAATTACGTTTGCAGCAAACGCAATTTGAAGCGGAGGCGGTTAAAGAGGCGTACCAGTTAGATCTTCTTCAATCACAAATCAACCTGGAACAGTCAAAAACACGGCTTGAACAACAACTGACTATCGACTCGGCGGAAGTACGAACCTTGGAGCTGCGTGTCGCCCAAGCCCTTTCGGATTTGCAGAGCGCGCAACGCGATATGGACAAATTGACCGTTCTCGCCCCACAACCCGGTTTGGTTGTATATAAGAAAATCTGGAAAGGTGACGGACTGAGCGAAGTTAAGGTGGGCGACTCGCCCTGGCGTGGTCTGGCGCTGATTGAACTGCCCGACCTTTCCCAAATGGAAGTGATCACTTCGATCAATGAAGTCGATGTCGCCAAGGTCGCCCCGGAGCAAAAAGCGAAAATTGTGCTTGACGCTTTTCCCGAGCGGGAGTTTTCCGGTAAAATCACCGAAGTTTCCAATCTCGCGCGTACAGATGAGGAATCGGTTGGTGAGGTCAAAGTCTTCGATGTGGTAATTCTGATCGAGGGGCAGGATGCTATTCTCAAACCCGGAATGACCGTATCCGCAACCATCGAGATTGAAACAGTCCCCGAGGCTCTATCCATACCCATCGACGCCGTCTTCAGCGATGGCGGCAAACATATCGTCTACCGTTTAGAGGGGAGTTACAAACCAGTCGAAGTTAAATTGGGAGTGAGGAACACGAATTTCGTTGTCATCGAGGAGGGATTGAAACGAGGCGACCGCGTTTGCCTGATCGATCCGACCAAACCTTATGATAAATCACTCTTGACTGAGCCATCGGTTGAAAAAGAAGAAGAACAAGAGGAACCCAAAAAGCAAAACCGTGAAACAGGAAGATCAGAGCGTAGAAATAGGAGATGACTTTTCACCACTAAGGTTGGTGGTGAAAATGTTTTAAGAGTATTCTTTATGACATTCACGGAGAACATCCGTCTCGGTATGGACGGTTTGTTAAGTCATAAACTGCGCAGCATACTGACAATGCTGGGGATCATCTTCGGAGTTGCGGCGGTAATCGCGATGCAATCGATTGGTGCCGGAGCAAAACGCGAACTCCTCGACGCTATCAAGGTGCTCGGGGTGAATAACATTATCATTCGATGGAACGAGCAGAAGGATGAGGAATTGGCGAATGCGGTCACGAAGAATCCGAGGCAACTTAGTGTCGATGATGTTCACAGCCTGAGAAACATCCTGACGGATGCGCTTCATCTAGTTCCTTTGCGTTATGAAGAATTAACCGTTAGATTGCCCAATGAACAGCGGATCAACCTGGTCGGAACCTCACCGGAATACAGTGACTTGTTATCTCTCACGCTCTTCGAGGGAAGATTTCTCAGCGCGGATGATGGCAAGAAAAAACTGCCGGTGGCGGTTCTCTCGAATTCCTTGAAAAGAAAACTGTTTCCTTTGCGTTCCGCAGTTGGAGAGCAAGTCAAAGTGGATGACACCTGGCTTACAGTCGTGGGTGTGATCCAGCCGCCGGTTGGGAATACTAAAATTCAGGATCTACAACCACGCGACACGAAGATGGACCTGTACATTCCATTGGAGACAATGCAGGCGCGCTTTCAGCAAAAACCGGAGCGAAGTCCGCTCCAGGAAATTATCATCCAGGTAAAGAAAGAGGATCAGGTGCGATCCATGGCGCCGGCGGCAGAGCGAATTCTCAACCGCCTGCATCGGGGAGCGAATGATTTTTCTGTTATCGTGCCGGTTGAATTGTTGAAACAGAGTCAGCAGACACAGAGGATATTCAATATCGTCATGGGCGCCATCGCCTCGATTTCGCTCTTGGTCGGTGGAATCGGGATCATGAATATCATGCTTTCTAACGTTCTTGAGCGGACACGTGAGATCGGAGTGCGTCGAGCGGTCGGGGCGAAACACAGCGATGTTGTCGCCCAATTCCTGATCGAAGCGATTCTGCTCAGCATCATCGGCGGCATCATCGGCGTTATTCTGGGATCACTCATGGCTTGGGGGATCACTTTATATGCCGGCTGGACAACCGTGATCGGGCTCAGCGCCGTTCTGGTCGCGTTCGGGGTGTCCGCTGGAGTTGGAATCCTCTTTGGCTGGTGGCCGGCGAAAAAAGCCGCTTCGATGGATGTGATCAACGCCCTGCGATACGAATAGTAGCAATGGTGCTGATAGTTGGATCTTCTGATCAGGGTAGCGTAAGCCTTGGTACTTACATTAAAGAGATCAGGGTAGCGTAAGCCTCCGTGCTTGCGTTAAAGGGTGGTGTCAGCCGTCCTCGGCTGACACCACAATAGAAAGGGTGGTGTC
>CAZCRQ010000215.1:0-5410 GCA_964501095.1 uncultured bacterium
ATTATAAGGTCATACAAAGTGAACCTTATTTTTCACCGCATATTGATTCTATACTCTCTTCCCAACCGAAAAAAGCACCGGGAAGAGTTGCTGGTTATATATTTGAGATATTTAAGAATTGTTTAATATATCACTTCCATGACACAAGTAATACTTCATTAATAAAGAAGCCTGGCGCAATCAACGATAACCTGTATCTTCGTCCCGATGCAAGCAATCTGGCGGCATTTTTATTCCGGTTACAGGAAGAATCACCTAAAGAATTCAAACTGATTCGAGATTCGATAGGATTGGTTGCTCCTTTCTTTGATAATTTTCTCTTGCGTCCATTTGGAAAAAATCAAGATAAAATCCGTCTTGAATGGCGTGAAAAAGGCTCTGATTATCCTTTTATGGCTCATCATCTCTCAGATGGAACTTTACGCTTTATCTGTCTTGCGACTCTTCTTCTTCAGCCCCGGCATCCATCAATAATAGTGATTGATGAACCCGAATTGGGGCTACATCCTTATGCAATTGCTGTACTGGTGGACTTAATGCGAACAGCGGCAAAACATACTCAGCTAATTGCCTCAACTCAATCAGTTACACTGGTGAATCATTTGCAACCTGAGGAAGTGATAATCGTTGACCGTGAAGAGGGACAATCTATTTTTCGCCGTCCCACGGAAGAACAGATGAAGAGTTGGCTGGATGATTATGGACTTGGTGATCTTTGGGAGAAGAACGTCCTCGGCGGGAGACCATAAATTATGGCACGAGTTTTGATCCTCGTCGAGGGACAGACTGAAGAACAATTTATCAAGGTTCACCTGCAAACAACATTGGCTAAGAAAGGTATATATATTAATCCAACTATTCTGAGAACAAAAACAGTAAAATCAGGAAAATACTTTAAAGGTGGAGTCATTTCGTATGCTCAAGTAAAACGAGATTTGCATAATTTATTTCAGGATACCAATGCTAATCTAATCACGACAATGTTTGATCTTTATGGGCTTCCTGACGATTTCCCCGGTCGGTCAAGTCATGAATACAAGACACAAACTGATTGTTATAAGCGTGTGGAGATAATCGAAAATTCTTTTCGCGAGGCAATTTGCGACAATCGTTTTCACCCTTATCTTCAATTATACGAATTTGAAGCGTTACTTTTCTCTGAACCAGCAAAAATTGCCGAAATTTCTAATGAACCGGAGAAATTGGCAAATAAACTTAATAATATACGATCCCAATTTCGCACACCAGAGGAGATAGACGATAATCCGAATACTTGCCCAAGTCGGTGTATTTTGCAAATTGTTCCCAAGTACAGAAAGGTACACTCTGGAACTATCATAGCTAGGGAGATTGGATTGGAAAAGATTCGATCTGAATGTCCTCATTTTAATCAGTGGATTAAAACACTTGAATTACTCGCTTAAACAAATATACGTATTATTATATGAAATCTGATTTTCAAATAAAAGTCGAAACATCACTTGCCAGGTGTTTCATGAAGTTTTTCCAATTACTCCCGCATCGCACAGCGCAGTTGATTGGCGGGATTTTGGGAGTGATTTTTCATGACCTGGTCGGGATACGGAGGAAAGCGGCGATTCAGCAATTGTTGGCGGCATTTCCGGAACGCAGCGAACGATGGGCAAAGATGACAGTTCGTGAGCTATATCGTCATCTCGGAATGCATCTCGCTGAAGTTGCGCGTATTCCAATTATGACTCTAAAAGAAATCGAGCGTTGGATTTTAATTGAGGGAAAAGAAGCTTTGGATCGGGCGACCAGCGGCGATCATGGATGTTTAGGTATTTCCGCACATTGGGGAGCCTGGGAATACAATGGTGTCTGGGCAGCAAGTCACGGGTATAAAGTAACTTATGTTGTCGCTAAGCAAGCCAATCCGGAAATTGAGGAGTTGGTTGATAATTGTCGTCGTTCGGTCGGCATTCAGATCATCAAACGTGAAAATGCGACCCGAGAAGTTATAAAAGCGTTAAAAGCGAATTGTATTTTGACCCTGATGCTCGATCAGGATGGCGGGGAAGCGGGTGTTTTTGTGCCGTTCTTTAACCGGTTAGCCTCCACCTTTCGCGGAGCGGCGGTTTTTGCCCTGAAGATGGATTTGCCGATAGTTTTAGTTACGAATCGACGTCTACATGATGGACGTGTGGTGGTCAAATGTGAGTTGATCGAGTTTACAGCCAGCGGGGATCGAAATCGCGATGTCTATGAGTTAACAGCTAAGGTAACTGCAATGTTGGAAGAGAAGATCCGTAAACGTCCAGACGAATGGCTGTGGCTGCATCGGAGGTGGAAAACACGTCCGAAAGAAGAAACGATGAATTGCTAATCATTACAGTCGAAACAGCAAAGAACTGTTAAGAGATATTGAATTATGAATCTCAGCAAACTTCTTGAGGAAAATCGTCAGGCAATTCTTGATCTGACTATAAAACACGGTGCGAAAAATGTCAGGATTTTTGGTTCTGTCTTTAGACGAATTAGAAAAACAGATTTCTGATGAAGTCTAACCGTTTGAAGAATAAATCTTTTTATTTATAATTATATATAGAAATTGATAATCACCAGGAGAGGAAAAAACTATGTTGACACGGGAAACCGTTACACGTCTA
This sequence comes from uncultured bacterium, assembly GCA_964501095.1. Taxonomy (GTDB): domain Bacteria; phylum Electryoneota; class Electryoneia; order Electryoneales; family Electryoneaceae; genus CAZCRQ01. The sequence goes on from CAZCRQ010000215.1 coordinate 2,631, forward strand.
TTAGAAGATTTTATGAAGTTAAAAATAGTAGTCGTGGGTGACATGATGCTCGACCGGTATATTTGGGGGAAAGTCGGGCGAATAAGTCCGGAAGCTCCAGTTCCGGTGGTGGAAATGACTCACGAAGCGGATCGCCCCGGGGGAGCGGGCAACGTAGTAGTGAATGTTACCAGTCTTGGCGCGAAATGTGTGCCGGTTAGCATCATCGGCGAGGATCACAGCGGGGCTTCTTTAAAGGAGCGACTTAGCGAGGGGAAGGCGGACATCTCTTATCTGGTCTCCATGTCCGGTCGTCCGACAACGGTAAAAACCCGTGTGATCGCCGAGGATCAACATGTGGTACGGGTCGATCGTGAAGTTACGGAAGAGTTTCCTCCGGAGCAGGTCCGGATAATGCTCGATAATTACCGCGAGGCGATCAAGGGCGCGGATGCAGTAATTCTACAGGATTATAACAAAGGGGTGATGGCACGTTCAGTGATACGTGAAACAATCGATAAGGCTAATGAGCATAACATCCCGGTGCTGGTTGATCCGAAATTTTTAAATTTCTTCGACTATTGGGGTGCAACGGTTTTCAAACCCAACTTACGAGAGACCGGCAATGCTCTGGGACGGTCAATAATTCGTGAATCAGATATAGAACAAGTAGGTAATGAATTATTGGCGCGTTTACAGGCGAAATATATTTTGATCACACGTGGTGCGCATGGGATGTCGTTATTTAAGAACAATCATTCGCCGGTGCATATTCCCAGCCGGGCGGTGACTATTCATGATGTCTCCGGGGCGGGCGATACGGTGATCAGCACCATGGCGCTGGGCATCGCGGCTGGACTCGACGGGGTGGAAGCGGCAGAACTGGCAAACTATGCCGCAGAATACGTCGTCGGACAGATCGGTGTCGTTCCAGTGACCCAGGAGGCGCTTCTCAAAGCTGTAGCGGATTGATTTTTCACCCTTTAGATATTATACTATTCCGCTTTTCATTCAGGGACTTTTAAGCTAAAAAGCAGTAAACATGGGCGATTAGCTCAGTTGGTTAGAGCGCTGGTCTCACATACCAGAGGTCACCGGTTCAAATCCAGTATCGCCCACACGTTAAAATGACAGCTTTCTCTGCGATGGTGGATGGAGGCTCCCAACGGAGCCTCTTTGTTGCTTTTATAATTGTCGCCCATTATGTCTTCTCGGAACCAATGACATTCAAGATTAGCAGTTGGGATGAAGCGCTGGCATGGCGTAATCGCCTGAGAGTCGAAGGCAATCGTGTGGTTTTCACCAATGGCGTCTTCGACATCCTGCATGTCGGGCACCTGGATGTTTTAGCGAAAGCCCGAACTCTTGGGGAAGTATTGATTGTCGGACTGAACTCGGACTATAGCGTTCACAACCTTAAGGGTCCTTTACGTCCGATTGTCCCTGAGCAGCATCGTGCAGCCATGCTCCTCGGATTGAAAGCGGTGGATATGGTAACCCTGTTTGATGAGGATACCCCTGCCAGATTGATTGCGACACTTTTGCCGGATATTCTTGTCAAGGGGGGAGATTACACGCCTGAAACAGTAGTCGGTAGGGATATAGTTGAAGCAAATGGGGGGAAAGTTGTAATTATACCTTTGGTCGAGGGTGTATCGACGACGAATGTGGTCGAGATAGTACTTGAGCGATATTGCGAACGGCGGAAAAAATAGCGAGAATTTGATGATAGCGGGAATAAGAGTACCTCATCCGATCCCTTATCAAGGAAGTAAACGAAGAATAACCGATCGGATTTTATCATATTTCCCTAATCAAAAGGTTCGATTATTTGAGCCATTTGCAGGTTCTGCTGCTGTTTCTATTGCTGCTGCAGCTAATGGAATGGTATCATCAATTATTTTAAACGATGATAATGAACCTTTAATGAACCTATGGAACCGTATCATTCATCAACCTCTAAAAGTACTTAGAACCTATACACAGCTCTGGAATGAACAACTTGGAAACGAAAGGACGTATTACGATCAAGTCCGTAATAATTTCAATAGAACATATAATCCTGATCTATTGCTTTATCTTTTGGCGAGATGTGTGAAAGCGTCAGTACGATACAATTATAATGGAGAATTCAATCAGAGTCCTGATAATCGAAGGAAAGGTGTAAAGCCCGAGACAATGGCAAAGCATATTATTGGCGCCTCTCAATTGCTATGCAACATCACAATACTCCAAAGAGGCGATTATCGAGATTCTATTTCTCAGGCTACTCCTGAAGATATTGTCTATTTAGATCCTCCTTATCAAGGGGTATGCAGGAGTCGCGACTGTCGATATTTAAATGGATTGTCACTTGAAGAATTTATTGATTCTCTCTATGAAATGAATACAAGAGGACTTTCATATATCATCAGTTATGATGGGCGAACTGGCGAAAAAACTTATGGGGATTCCCTTCCTGATGATTTACATCTCAAACACATTGAGATTAAAGCTGGTGTCTCATCTCAGGCTACACTACTTGGAAGAAGAATGCAAACGATTGAATCGCTTTATTTATCATCTGCATTGCAAAATAGAATCGGATATGATAGAATAATAAATAATCTTATTATACAACAATCACAGCTCTCTTTCCTTTGAAAGAAAAATCATGGATAATAAAGAAATTCCAAAGCACATATTAGCTAAATTGCAGTCTGTCAAAGCTAAGCGACCTCGCACTGTCATTGAACACATTATTAAAAATGGATTCATCACAACTGAAGAACTGAAAAATATATATGGATATGATCATCCTC
>CAZCRQ010000216.1:0-5398 GCA_964501095.1 uncultured bacterium
TAGCATGGGCGTCCCGCCCATGACACGAACTGGACGACACGGACTGGACGACACGGGCGGGACGCCCGTTATAAGTAGCATGGGCGTCCCGCCCATGACACGGACTGGACGACACGAACTGGACGACACGAACTGGACGACACGAACTGGACGACACGGGCGGGACGCCCGTGCTACTATGGAAATAATGCTATCAAATCTTCTGATATGGACTGCTGGTTGATAATTCACTTACCAGGGAACTCTCGAACATCATCAGAGTATCACCTCTTCCCAAAACGTGAAAAGCCGCGATTCTTTTTTTATCTTTTGTGGCGTCAGCCGAGGGCGGACTGACACCACAATTATAAAGAGAAGACGTAGTAATGCATATTCGACCTTCAGTTAATTCCATAATAGGTCTTCTGATTATTCTATATCTTGTAGTTGCAAAATCCTCCGCGCAGACAACAGAAAAAGATAAAATCCCCGAAGTGACATTGGAAGCCTTCTCGCATGGATTCTATCGCCCGACTCTCCTCTTTAATTCTGCATCCTTTGATTCATTGGGAATCCTGGATATTGAAACTGCAAACCTTTTTCAGAATCGTCTCAAGTTTGCAATTAACTGGTCGGGGTATGTTCGTTTACAGGAGTCGAGTGAAGAACCATTGTCTCAGCAATCGGGTGAGATATCGCTACCCAGCGGGCCTCCTACAGCGTTGAATATCACCATCACCTCTGAGAATGAAGGCTTAACCGCAGTTTTGCAATTATCGGAGCCGGGAGAGACACCTTTTTACTCTGGCAGAGTGGTTTTCACACTGCTGAATGCGGTGCAGAGTGCGGATGCCGCAGCGGAGGAGATTTTACGTCGTATGACCGGCATGACGCCCCCATTCCGCAGCCGGATCGCCTGTGTACAGAAGAAACCAAACGATATCAAGGAATTGGTCTCCCTGGCGTATGATGGCAATCAACGCTGGCAGTTGACCAAGGACAATTCCATCGCACTCTCCCCCTCATGGTCGCCGGATGGGGAAAAGATAGTTTTTTCCTCGTTTCGGCATGGGAAGGATCCCGATCTTTATATTGCCGATTTGGAAGCGAAAAAGATCATCACCTTACTGAAACGTCAGGGTACCGACGCTGCCCCATCATGGTCGCCCGATGGAAAATGGATTGTCTTTGCCGGATCGTCAGGTTTCCGCACCGATCTCTATCTTATTCGCCCGGACGGCAAGGATCTACGAAATATCACCACTTCGCCGTCTATCGACACCTCTCCCTCCTGGTCGCCGACGAGTCGGGAGATAGTGTTCATGTCCGACCGCAGCGGCACCCCGCAAATCTACCGTATGGATATTGACGGCGCCAACCTCATTCGTCTCACTTACGATGGGGATTATAACGCTGATCCCGCCTGGTCGCCCGCCGGGGATCGAATTGTCTATGTAAGGCTTGAAAACAACGGTTTCCAAGTGCATATCATGGATCCCAGTGGGGATGTGGACGTGCCCCTGTCCGATGAACCCGGGGATCATCTGGAACCCTCCTGGTCGCCGGATGGTATGAAAATCTCTTACAGCTACCGGGGTAAACTCTGGGTGATGAATGCGGATGGCACCGGAAAGCAAGCATTGCTCGCCGATGGCTTGATGCCGGATTGGTCGCCGCTGCCGGAGTAGTGTTGCATGGGCGTCACGCCCATGTCATGTACGGGATGCTCGTGTTATGTTAAATATTCTCATCGCGGGCGAGACGCCCGTGCTACGCTTCATGGGCGAGACGCCCGTGCTACGTCACTCTTTCATTTACACCGCCATGAAAGACAAGCTGTTCCGGGAGCACCGGACCGAGCTGCAATGGAATACTGGCGGTAAGCTGTTTATTGGGATCGAAATGAATTTCTATACTCAACGGCAGAGGAGGAAGTTCGATTCTATCCAATTGATGCGCCCGCTTTAACAAACTTTCCGGATCGAGTTGAGGTTCGGCTGCTTGTTCCGCCTGCGTACGAATGGACACTGCCAACGATTTATATTGCATGGCGCTGGTGGGGAATCCCATCTTTTCTAGAATCACGGCGTAATCTTCCAAAGCGACCGCTAAGCCGGTATGGACTGGACCCAGCACATATTCTGTAATCTCGATGATTCGTTGAAACAAATCCTCAGCTTCATCCAATTTTTCCCCATGAGCGTATAAATGTCCGAGAAGATAGAGGAGAACGAGGTAATCGGCGTTCGCAATCGGAATCTCCTTGGGCCAATTCTTGAGAAATCGTTGCAGTAAGAAGGTGGCATCGGAGAGCTGATTGTTACGGATAAAGATTTCGGCTCGGTCGCGAATGACGGCAGGAAGATTCTTTGTCGAGTACTGGGAAATACTTTTTCTCCGTTGAGGCAGCGCGCTATCATAAGCTGTTTCCGATTCCAGAGATGATATCAACTGCCGATTGAACTCTTCACCATCGTCAAAAAGCTGGGGATTGTAAGGCGTACTGGTAGCTATAAGCAACAAGAATGAAATGAACAGGATCGCCAGGAAAAGAATGATCAGGAGAGTAATATCGACCTGCGATTCAATATGCACGGAGAAGATATAATAGAATCCGATTTTTCGTGAACCATCGTCCAGGATGCTCACCCATGGCGGAAAGAGAACCAGGGCGACCATTAGTCCGGCAGCAATGACAATGATGATTCGCTGCACCGGATTCAATATAGAGTGAGTTCTCATTTTTGACCTGGCAATTCTCCTCGATCGAGCAACTCTCGAACACGCGTTGCCAGTTCAATGGGACGGAAAGGCTTGTGCAGGAAGACCGTGGACTCATTCAAAATGGAGGTGTGCCGGAAAGTGGGAGAGGGATAACCGGAGATTAGAAGACCTTTAATCTTGGGATATCGTTCCCTAAGACTGGAGATCAACTCAATTCCCCCGATATTCGGCATTACTACGTCGGTGATGACCAGTTCGACCGTGCGTAGTTCCTCCTCTGGCATTTGCAAGGCTTCAGTTCCATCATTGACAGAGATCACATCATACCCGAGTTGAGACAACAACTTCAGAATCATCTTTCGTAACTCGGCATTGTCATCCGCCAAGAGGACCTTCTCATGTCCTTTTAATAAATCGGAAATCGACCGATTGTTCATGATTGAAACGGGTATTTAACCATATTAAAATACACAAAAGCGAGAACTCCGAACTTGATTATTCATCTCGGCTCAGCATCCCGCGGAGGAGAAGGAGTCGTACAAGCTGTAAGAGAGCCATAGTTGCGGCGGCGACATAAGTCCAGGCTGCCGCATTCAACATCTTTTTCGCCCCATCCGCTTCATTTGGACGAATATAACCATCGGTAGCCAGAATATGTATCGCCCGCCTGCTGGCATTAAATTCCACCGGCAAGGTCACCAAATGAAAGAGCACCGCCAGGGTAAAGAAGATAATGCCGATGTCCATCAATGTCGGGCTGGAGAAGAGCAATCCGATCAGAAATAAGGGGAATGCCAGCATGCTGCCGAAGTTTACCGGCACGACCATTGAGTGGCGAAGTTGCAGCGCGGCGTAACCTTCTGAATGTTGAATCGCATGTCCGACTTCATGTGCGGCAATCGCCAAAGAAGCGATAGACGCGCCGTCATAAATCCCTTCGGAAAGGCGTACTCGCTGTTTTTTGGGATCATAATGGTCTGAGAGGCTCCCTTGAACCATCTCGACTTCCACTTTTTGCAATCCATAGCGGTCAAGAATCCGTCGAGCCGTAGCAGCCCCAGTGAGACCTGAGGTGTTCCTGATTCCACTGAAACGTTTATAAGCGCCATGAACCTTCGCCTGCGCCCAGAACGCCAAGATCAGAGCCGGAATCAGAAGTATCATTGTTGGATCGAAAAACGGTATAAACATTGCGAATCTCCAATTGCGAACAATTACAACCTACCTTAAAACATAGATCAAATTAAAAAGTTCCCATCGATTATGCAAGAGATGGTGCTGTCAAAATTTTAAGGTTCCACATTATCTCACTTGCTAACCGTATTTTTATTTCTTATTGTTGAAACTAGGAGGAGAACACACTTTCATCAACCACTCCGGAGGCGCCAGTATGGAATCGTTCACCACTATGATCATGGCTGGAGGGCGGGGCGAGAGATTGGTTCCACTGACGAGTCACCGGGCTAAGCCTGCAGTCCGATTTGGGGGAATTTACTACATTATCGATTTTACTCTTTCCAATTGTATCAATTCTGGAATACGTAGAATCTTTGTCTTGGCGCAATTTGCCTCCTCCTCGCTGGAACGTCTTTTACGGCGGGGCTGGTCAACCATCGTGCGTTCGGAATTCAGTGAGTTTATCGAACTCCGTCCTCCCCAACAACTCTCCGGGCAGGAATGGTATGAAGGCACCGCCGATTGCATTTATAAGAACATCGATGTTCTGAACGATGAACGGCGTGAAGGAGTTTTGATTCTCTCCGGCGACCATATTTACCAGATGGATTACCGAAAGATGATCCATTTTCATTGCGAAGTGAATGCGGATATAACTATTTGTTGCTTGGAATATCCCAGAAATAAAGCCTCCAACCTGGGTGTCCTGACCATCGATGAAAAAATGAATGTCCTGGCATTCTCTGAAAAACCAGCGAATCCTGCACCCCTCCCCGGCGATGAATCGAAATCCTGCTGCAACATGGGCATTTATTATTTTAAACGTGAGTTTCTCATTGACGCTTTGAAGAAAGACGCCCAGGATCCTTCGAGTTATCATGATTTCGGAAAAAACATCATACCGAAGCTTCTCGAAGAAAAGGCGCATGTCGCGGCTTACTTCTTCGAAGATGAAAACAAGAAAGAGAACAAGTATTGGCGTGATATTGGGACGCTGGATGCTTATTACGAAGCGAGTATGGATCTGGTTACAATCAATCCATTCTTCAATTTGTACAACAGCGACTGGCCTATCTGGAGTTTTAACGCCCAACTTCCACCAGCGAAGACCGTTTTCAACTGGCGTGATTCAGATCGTGTGGGGATGGCGCTTGATTCTCTCCTTTCACCCGGCGTAATAATCTCCGGGGGGCGCGTGGAACGTTCTATTCTCTCTCCAGAAGTCCGGATCAATTCCCACTCTTATATTGCCGACTCCATATTATTTGATCGGGTCAGGGTGGGACGCGGGGCAGTGGTGCGTAATGCGATTGTCGATTCGAATGTGCAAATTCCCGCCGGCACGAAAATTGGAGTTTATCCGGATGAAGATCGGAAACGATTCACGGTGTCTGATAATAATGTTGTTATCGTAACTCCCAGCACCATCGACGCCCTTTGAATGATATGGCTTGATTGATGTATTACCAGAGCCGATAGCTGAAGTTCCATCCCACGTAAAAGTCTTTAAAATCCTTAA
>CAZCRQ010000217.1:0-5348 GCA_964501095.1 uncultured bacterium
GGATGTATGATATGGCGATTCTCATCGATAGGTTGACATTCAGCCTCGCAGGCAGGGACGCCTACGCTACCACTGTGAACTACATCTTTTTTTTCATAGATGTCATTGAGATGCTCTTCCCACAGATCGAGCACGGCGAGAGCGTTCTCTCGAGACGACCCCGGAGGCAATTCATCGGCAAGATCGTCGGCTCCGCGGGCAAAAGCATAGAGGGTACAATACTCATCCCGTTTCTGAGGCGGTAAAAACCAAGCCGCAACGGTGAAATTTTCATAATGAGAGGCGGTATATCGACGGCACCAGTGTTTCGCTTCGTACACTGAGTATTGCTTCATGGATTATAGTTCTCTACGTATCCTGGCGACGATTGCTTCCACATTCTTTCGGTATTCATCCACCCGTTCTTGAGTATCCGCTTCAAATCTTAAAACGAGCACCGGTTGAGTGTTGCTAGCGCGCACCAAACCCCAGCCATGCTCGAAATTCACCCGAACTCCATCGATATCAACCACATCATATTCAGCTCTGAAATAGTCCGCGACCTTCTCGACTATCTGAAACTTAATCTCATCCGGACAATCGACACGCATCTCGGGCGTCACCGGATAGAGTGGAAGATCATCGAGTAATTGGGAGAGCGGCAGATTATCGGAGGCGATAATCTCTGCCAGGCGCGCCGAGGCATAGAGTGCATCATCGAAGCCATAATAGCGGTCGTTGAAGAATATATGTCCGCTCATCTCTCCGGCAAGTTTCGCTCCGGATTCGCGCAATTTGGCTTTGATCAGCGAATGCCCCGTCTTCCACATGATCGGCTGTCCCCCATGCCTGGCGACATCTTCATAAAGCGCCTTCGAGCACTTTACTTCGCCCACGATCGCCGAACCCGGGTACACTTTCAGCACATTTCGGGCAAAGAGAGCCAGAAGACGATCACCCCAGAGAATCTGCCCTTTATCGTCGATTACGCCAATCCTATCAGCATCTCCATCATAAGCCACACCGAAATCCAGTTTCTCACGCAATACTGTCTCGCGTAATACCACAAGGTTCTTTTCAACCGTCGGATCAGGATGATGATAGGGAAATGTTCCATCGACTTCGCTGTACAGTTCGATAACTTCGCAGCCCAGTTTCCGGAAAATGCTCGGACCGACCAAACCGCCGACACCATTCCCGCTATCCAGCGCCACACGAAGCGGACGTTTCAGCTTCACATCATTCACAACATGAGAAATGTAAGCTGGGATCACTTTCTCTGAGCGCACTTTTCCTTCACCCGTCTGAAAACGTTTGGCTTGGATCCGCCGATAAATCTCCTGAATCGTATCGCCGTAAAGCGTCTCCTTTTGAATCAACAACTTGAATCCGTTGAATTCGGGTGGATTGTGGCTGCCGGTGATTTGAACTGCGCCATGTACATCAAGATTATGCTGTGAAAAGTACAAGACCGGAGTTGGTAACATTCCGACATCGAGAACATCCACTCCGGCTTGTCGTACGCCCTTGATGAGTGCATCTCGCAATCGTGCGCCGCTGACTCGTCCATCACGTCCGACAGCGATTCGTTTGCCCTCGCGCTCTCGTACCCAGGTTCCCAAAGCCCGACCGATCAGGGCTACCACCTCCGAAGTCAAGTCGGTTTCCGCTATTCCGCGAATATCATACTGACGAAAGATAAGTGGATTGATCACGGTTGTTCTCCTTTTTTCTCGATTGCCTGAAAATATACTTCCAAGTACTGCGTAATAGCCGAGTCCGATGAAAAATGCTCAATTGCCCATTTTCGCGCGTTCTCCCGCATGGAATTCATCTTGATGCGATCGGTCAATAATTCGAGACAGGCATTCGCCATTCCCTCCACATCGCCGGGGGCGAAAAGTAATCCGCTGACACCATCCTCGACAACCTCCGGCAGCCCTCCCACATTTGTCCCGATTACCGGCACCCCGCACGCCATCGCTTCCAACGCCGCCAAACCGAAACTCTCCGCCTTACTGGGGAATAAAAAGAGATCGGCGCCAGGAAGAATTTCCTCCGCCGCATCCTGAACACCGATAAAATGCGCATCTTCGGGATAGGGACTCTCCCGTAAACGTCGTTTCGCCGGCTCCTTCAAGGGTCCATCGCCCACCATCACCAGGGAGACCGGCAAATGGCGGTGCACCTCGAGAAAAACATCCACTACCACATCGATGTGCTTTACCGGACGAAAATTCGATAGATGCATTAGTATCGGTTTATTCAAGCCAGCACAGCATCTTTTGAGAGGATTTTCCTTTCGCGGATGGAATTTCTCTGAATCGACAAAATTATAGATTACCTTACACTGGCAGCCTGATTTAAGTACTTGCGCCACTTGTTCTCCTAGCCAATGACTGACCACAGTAATTACATCCGATTTTTCCAGGGAATAGCGGGTGATTGGGAGATAAGACGGATCATTGCCGACAATGGTGATGTCGGTGCCATGCAAGGTGGTAATCACCGGGATGGTCATACGTTTCGACATTTCACGCGCCAAAATGCCGGAGATCGCATGGGGAATGGCATAATGTACATGCAGTATATCCAGGTTGTGTTCAACCATTACTTCCGCCAGCCGCGCCGCCAGTGCGAGATCGTAGGGTGGATATTCGAACAATGGATAATCGGGTACGTTGACGGAATGGAAAGTGACGCCATAGCGTAAAGAGTCGAGACGTGGGGGTTGTGCATAGCTGATGAGATGAACCTCATGCCCTCGTGCGGCAAGCGCATGAGCCAGATCAACCGCCACTACACCACTACCGCCGCGAGTTGGATAACAGACTATTCCGATACGCAATAATTTATTTTCCCTCAGGTTCAAGGATTCGCCTCCCCGACGCCGTTGACTAGAAGCGCGAATGGATCCCCCACCGGCACAGGATTGCGCAGCAACATCGGTTCTCCATAAGCGACGCCGATGAGCGCCCCGAAATGCGCACCTCTGCCGTTTACCCAGTCGATAAACTGCGGCGAGGACAGGAGGGTTTCAGGACCTGCAACGCCCTTCGTATGAAACTGGGAGCGATATGCCGCCATCGCCTTCATGCGCAACTCCCAAGTATCGCTTACATCGATAATCAGATCAGCCTCCGGATGCCACCACATTGGGTAACGGAGAATCGCTTTCACCTTATGACGCGGCAACTCGCTGGGATACTTGCCCAGATTCGCCAGGAAACAGGCTTCTTCCACTAGTGCTGCGCCCTGTGCATGATCAGGATGCCGATCTCGGGCAGCGGGTGCGATGACCATCGCCGGTTGATGTTTTCTGATGCACTCCACGATCACCTGGCGCTGCTCATAATCGCGGCTGTTTAATTTACCGTCGGGAAATTGGAGATTCTCACGAAATGCCGCGCCAATAATTTTTGCCGCTTCCTGGGCTTCACGCGCCCGTTCTTCACCGCTGCCGCGTGTACCCAATTCTCCTTCGGTCAGATCCACCAATCCCACTTTGTACCCGAAACGCACCAGTTTCGCCACAGTGCCGCCGCATAACAATTCAACATCATCCGGATGAGGTCCAAATGCCAGAACATCCACTCTCATACCTGGATCTCCTCCAGATCAAGGATTTGATGTTCAGTATTGTAGGGACGGGTGCATTTGAGGAGCCGAACAAGGAAATTCCAGCCATAGCGTGAAAAATAATAATGCGGGCTTAATACACGTTCCTGGAGTTTACCAGCCGGGCGAAGGTGGGTGCTCAAGTGTTCCATTGCCGTGATAAGATCGATATGCTGTTGATTAAGACGTTGTTTGAATTTCTGCTCCAAGCTATCCATTTGATAGGTAATCTTATTGAAGGCATTTTCCACCGCTTTGTTCAAGCCGGCATAATATCCGACCGTCTGGGAATTTAACTCATTATAACATTGATCACTCAAGTTGCGGATCTTCTCGAACATTTTTGAAACCGAATCATTGCTTCGTTGGGCAATCATGGTTTCCACCAGGGAAGGTATATCGCCAAAGAAAGCAGACGGTTCCAGCTCCAGTTTTTGCAGTCGCTTTTTTATTTTCTTCTCGATAATCGTCATGCTAACACGATGAATCACGGCGGGAGAGTACAAACCAAGCGGGGAGAAAGAGTCGGATAGCTGCGCCCAATAGGCAAGTTCATGCGGACCGGCAACGTAACATCCAGTTGGAAGCAGGTAGCTTTGGTATAATGGTCGAACTGTTACTCCAGCGGAAAGAGTATGTGGATTGTATCGGGCGATTTCGGTCAACTCTTTCCGGGTAAAAATAATGTCGCTGAGGGCTCGCTTCGCCCGTCCTTCAAGAATGATTTTTCTTCGCGCCCCTTGTTCAAGATAAAACAATGCGGGACGTCCCGGTTCCACCGGCGCCTGTATAGTATAACCTGCACGGAGAATCTCATCGCTTCTGGCTTTTATATGGGTAAAATTCACCTCAATCGCCGAGACCATCTGTTCCCAGAATAGTCGACAGGCGATTTTAAGCTCCGCTTCCTCCGGATCGAGTATGACCAAGCCGGATATGGCGAAAAATTTTGTGCCGAGCCGCTGAAATGCCTGTCCGAAGGTCACTTCAGGCTGATAACACTCCTCAATCAGTCCGATAACTTTCTGCTTGAATTCGTTATCGGGAAGGTCTCTGCGGAGAAAATGGATAAGCTGCAAGGCATGATCGCCCAGCTTCAAATTCCCCACCGGAGTACGGTTTTCATTGCCATTGGGTGTATAGCTGAGGAGGCGATTTTCCAGATCGATCCAATGAAATTGTGCGGTTTCATAAAGGTTATGATCACTGGTTGCCATCCAGAAAACCGGCACCGTGCGCACACCGGTTTCCCTCTCTAGGTGCTCGGCAACCGCGATGGCGGTCAGGGCTTTATAAAGAGTCAGCAACGGTCCGCCGCCAAGTCCGACCTGCTGACCCGTTACTACCGCCAAAGTCCCGGGAGTCCCTAACGCTTCGATGTTCGACCGTGTGCGAACCGGTAGCTCCACATCCTCCAACTGCTTGAAAAGACGATCGACCAACACCTCACGCGGTCGGGCGAATTCCGCTTCCTCCTTTGAACGAGAAATCCAGAATTCCTTCTCCACTTTCAGGGGAAAACCGAACTCGAGCGTGGTCTTTCCCGCGAATAAATCCGCGACAAGTTTCGGAAAATCAGGAAGTTGACTGAAAGGTATGGATACTACTGACATTTTTTCGCCCAGACGATCATTCTCGGTGAAGTCTCGCTATCATAACGGTTTCCCTCATAATCCCCAACCCAACCTTGCACCTTGAGTCCAGCCTGTGCGAGTAATACTTCAATCTCTTCGGAGCTGAAAATGTGCACA
>CAZCRQ010000218.1:0-5341 GCA_964501095.1 uncultured bacterium
ATTTATATGTGACTTCGGCAGTAGGGGAAAGTACGCAGAAACCGTGAGCATAGCCGGGGGGGACATATAGCAGCAGTTTGTTGTCACTGGAGAGATTTATTCCGAACCAACGTTTAAAAGTAGGCGAACCGAGTCGGATATCAACCACAACATCGAAAATTTCTCCATCTAACACGCGCATCAGTTTGCCCTGGGGAAAATGGAGCTGATAGTGCAGTCCACGCAGAACATTCTGTTGAGATTTACTGTGATTGTCCTGGACAAAATGTGCGGTGATGCCTCCTTGCCGATATTTTTGTTCGTGATAAAATTCAAGAAAGAAACCCCGACGGTCGCTGAAAACCTGAGGTTCTATTACAATCACCCCATCAAGGTAGGTATTCGTAAATTTCATCGCTTCTCTCCAGGCTCAAGGTTTTGGGTATAACAGGCTGTCTAAGAATATCAATGAGTCTCCCAGGATGCCTTTCTCGCACGGCAGGTTGTCCGAGGGTGACTTTCCTGCATTTTCGGACAGCCTGAAACGCGGGAATCCAGAAATATCAATATGTTATAAGATATCTGATTTTATATCCTTTAGGCGAAGTTGTAGATAAATTTGCCCATTCCATTCATTCTCCTCGACTGTAAAGACGAGGTTATTGGTGGCACGAATCGGATCGAGCCGAGTGATTCGCTCCCCCAAATTGAATCCGATGCAATCAAAGATCCTGCCTTCCGATTTCACTTGAAATTTCAAATGGTTCCTACCGACTACGCGTGGGTAGCCGGAGAGTTCCACATTGTAAGTAACAAATACCGGTCTGGGATTGCTTGGACCAAATGGGGCAAATTTCTTCAGATGCGTCATAAAGGCGCTGTCGATATCGGTGAGAGCAATTTCACTGTCGATGTGTAATTTCGGGTAAAGATCGTCTTGAGAGAGATATTTAGCGGCAGCCAGGTTAAATTGTTTTCGAAACTCTGGGATATTTTCCTCCTTGAGACTCAATCCCGCGGCATAAGTATGTCCGCCGAATTGAATAAGTAGGTCGGTGCATTCCTGCAAGGCGGCGTACAAATCAAATCCAGGGATAGATCGTGCGGAGCCCTTACCGATGCCGTCCTCAATCGTAATCATCACCGTCGGACGATAATAACGTTCAATTAGCCGGCTGGCGACGATCCCAATGACTCCGCTGTGCCAGTTCTCTTTGGCGATGACGATGGCAAAATCCCGATCGGCATGGAATGTCTTCTCGACACGTTCCGTCGCTTCTTCCAACGTTTTCTGGTCAATTTCCTTACGGATACGGTTTTCTTCCTCCAGTTCCCTTGCCAACCTCATGGCTTGTGCGGCATTGGTGGTTGTCATTAGTTGAACTGCTCGTTCGGCGGAACCCAAGCGTCCCACGGCATTCATTCGCGGCGCCAAGCCATAAATTATCTGCCCCACTTCAATCCGTCCGACCGGCAGCCTGGCGGTCTCGATCAGTGCATTATTTCCCAATTGCGGGTTGCTGTTGATCTTCTCGAGCCCAAGATAAACAAAGATGCGGTTCTCATCGAGGAGAGGGACAATATCGGCGGCGGTTCCTACGGCGACCAGATCGAGGTAACGGTCGAGATATTTCGGATTGAGCCCAAGCTCCTGCACCACACCCTGGGCGAGTTTATAGGCGACGCCAACGCCGGCAAGATCGGTAAAGGGATAGGCATTGCCAGGAACTTTGGGATTAAGAATGGCGAAGGCGCGTGGAAGGGTGGAGCCGGGTTGATGATGATCCGAGACGATCATATCGAGCCCCAACGCATTCGCCCGATCCACTTCTTCGATTGAAGTGATGCCGCAATCCACCGTGATGATCAGTTTGGCTCCTTCTTGAGCCGCGCTTTCGATCCCCATTGCGGAAATGCCATACCCTTCATGTTGACGGTTGGGTATATAGTAATGGACATCTCCCCCAAGATCGCGGAAAAAAAGATACAACAGGCTGACCGAGGTAATCCCGTCGACATCATAATCACCGTATACCATGATCCGTTGTTTTTCCTGCAGAGCCTTGATAATACGTACAACCGCCTTATGCATATCGGAAAACAGGAACGGGTCATGCAACGCGTTCGCCAGGGGATTAAAAAAAGCATTGACCTGTTCAGCGGCTGTAAATCCACGCTGGGCAAGGATTTGTGCAATCACGTGCGGAAGTTGCAGCTCATTGCGAAGTATGTCAACGATTTTATGATCAGCGGGCGGCGCTAGCTCCCATCGCTTTTCCATGTAATTTGTGCCTGTATTGTTATTTAAGTAAAGACAAAATGAGAGGCAGCCTGTAAGCCGAATTCTGTACGTATTACGCGTGATGGTCATCGATCTGGGCAAGGTCTTACGATCTTGCTCTAGCGGCTTACCCACAAGTCGGACGGAACGAGCGCTTCCGTATCATGGAGACCATGATTCCCTGCCTATTCAGCCTTGCTCCGGATGGGGTTTACCTTGCCATCTCCGTTACCGGAAATGCGGTGAGCCCTTACCTCGCCTTTTCACCCTTACCTGTCCCGGAAAGGGACATCGGCGGTGTGTTTTCTGTGGCACTGTCCGTCGCCTCACGACGCCCGGTGGTTAACCGGCATCCTGCTCGGTGGAGTTCGGACTTTCCTCCCCCGCATTGTTCATGCGAAGGCGACCACCCGGCTGCCTCTGATTCTCCTTCCAAACATACCGATTACTAAATATTCATATATTCAGTTTCCGGCAACAAGATGACGCCGCATGATTCACAGAGGATGATATCGTCCATTTTTCGCACCTCAGCCTGACGTTGCGGCGGCACTACAGCAAAACAGCAACTGCACGCGGAGGCGTATAAATGTGCTGCCCCGATCCCGTCTTTTGCCTCCCGAATCCGTTCGTAGTGTGCCATGATCGGTTTTTTAATCCGTACCGCCAGCTTCTCGCGTTGATGGTGAAGTTCCAAGTCTTCCTGACGAGTCTCTTCCTCTTTCGCTTCCAGTTCCGCTCCGCGTTCTGCAAGTTCAGCCTGTAAACTTCTCAATTCAGCCTCAATGGACGAGGCAGCGAAGAACAACTTATCCTCTTCTTCGAGAAGCGCCAGCTGAGCATTGTCAGATTCCTCCAACTGGAGCCGAATATTCTCTATTTCATGAGTGATGGCGTCATACTCGCGATTCGTGCTCACTCTATAAAGCTGCTCTTTATACTTCTGTTGTTTCATTTTGGCAAGTTGCACCTGTCCATCCAAGGCGCGTCGTTCATGCCCAATTTCAGCCGTACGAGATCGTAAACTGGCAAGGTCATCCTCACGCTTTCGAATAGTATCTTTCAATCGTTGCACGAGTTTTGGCAGATCCCCTTTTTCCTCTTCCAGTTCCATCAACTGTGTATCAATACTTTGAAGTTTCGCCACCATTTCTAATTCACGACGAACATCAATTGCTACTGGCATTGGAAGTTACTCCTTGCACTGTTAAACAAACGGAAAAAAAATGTGCTCCGCCGGTTGACAAAGCACTTAAGTAGCTAAGAGTGTGATACAGAAGAATTTAACACACTGTAATACTGCTGGTCGAAGGCGTCCGCAGACGCTCACATAAACCATGATGTAATATCCTGATAATAATTCAGCTTGTTGTCTTAAATTCCCGCGTTGAGCAATTGCGGAATCCCAATCATCGTGGGCCCACCAGGATTCGAACCTGGGACCAACGGATTATGAGTCCGCGGCTCTACCGCTGAGCTATAGGCCCCTCTTATTTCCTCATTGGGACTTCCATCATGAGCAAGATGCGCAAACCACTAATAATCCGCAAAATCCCTGCCTTGCTTGAAAGGTAACATTATTAAGATCTGAAAAACAAGTCGCTTCTACGGCACCGCCTCTTTCCAGGTTTTTAATATCTCTCTAACCACCTCTACGCTGCCATCATCCCAACTCCATAGGGTTCGCAGCACCCATATCGGCATCTCCTGCATCTTGTACACCCATTTCACGGCGTCTTTCATCGTGATGACAACGGCTTCCGCTCCACTTTTTTTCGCTTCCGATAATATAAGTGGAACATGGCGCTCATCCAGCCAAGCGTGATCCGGAAGTGTTGTCCGGCTGACCAGTTTTGCTCCAAGACTCTCCAGCAGTTGAAAGAACCGATTTGGTTTGGCGATCCCGCAAACCGCAGCCACTGCACAGCTTTGTAACCTCTCGAAAGCTAACTGTCTGTTTTCCCGAAGATTCCAGATGTCCCTGGGAACAAGGTGCCCGCTGATGACCAGAGCTGGAGAAAATTGCGAAATCCAGCGGCGATAATGTTCCTTCTGTGATGGTGAACCATTGCCGCTTAGTACGAAAAGATGAGCGCGTTTCAAAGCATGAGGGAGTTCACGGAGACTCCCTGAAGGCATGAGTTTCCAACTCTTGTAATCTGTTGTTTCATCCAACAACACCAGATCAAGATCACGATGGAGCGAGCGATGTTGGAAAGCATCGTCGAGAAGTGCGGCTTGAATGTTAAACTGACACCGCGCCTCCAAAATTCCCTGAATCCGCTTTTCTGCAACCACCACTGGAATGCCGGGCAGCTCATTGGCGATCATGTTTGGTTCATCGCCACCTTCCTTAGCATCAAGTATAATTTGTTCTCGATCGGCGACTATCCGCACTCCCCGACCTTTTCTGCCATACCCGCGGCTGACAATGGCAAACCGAAAATCTGCATCCATCTCTGTCAGTATTCTTGCCAATTCGATGATCAATGGCGATTTCCCGCTGCCGCCGACGGCGATATTTCCCACCGAAAGAACTGGAATCCCTGCCTTCTCTATGCTGAGGATTCCTTTGTCGTATGCGGTGTTCCGGAGATAAACACCCAGCCTGAATAGTTGAGAAAATGGCGACAATATGGGTTTAAACGCCTGGTAATTGTATAGTCTTAAAGAATTGATCATACTCCTCCGGGTAGCGACAGGCATCCCGCCAGCGCCGAATTCGATGATTTCAAAGTCGAATACTACTCTTTTAATATACTATAAACGAGTCAGGGCTCTCCGAGAGCATCATCACCCTTAGAATATTTGTTTTAACTTCCAGAGTCACTATATTGATATGAACAGCTTCAGTGTGTTTTATTGTAGTCGTTTCAAGAAATAAAAAGGGCGTCGAGATGTAGGTGCATCTGCGACGCCAAGGGTTCTCAACTGGCTTTATGACGGAAGGAGAAACCCGAACCGTTCTATTGTAATCATTGGAGGCTGTTAAAGTCAAGTCAACCTGGGCGCCGGAAGGAGAGATGCAAGTCAAACCTCCTCCGGCGCTCCACAAAACCGCCAAAGGAGGCTAAAATGCGT
>CAZCRQ010000219.1:0-5284 GCA_964501095.1 uncultured bacterium
GTCGATCCCGGAAAGCTAGGAATTATATATGCGGGGAACTATGTTTAATGTTAGCTAAGGATATTCATAAAAACAGCAAGCATCTTCCAGCGTGCTCCGAGAGGTTGCTAATTATTTGACGGTAAGATCAAGCCACCGGTTGGATACTGGCATTGATAGCAAATAACTCGGACATGCTGTCGTCATCAATTTATAACATAAAACACGAATAATTCTGAACTGGTATAGCTTAGAGTCCACGCTTCAGCGTATCTTTGAGAAGCCACCTGAGGGTTGAACTCTGAACTGGCGATTTGATGATAGTTGGCTTGTTGGCGATGGTGCTTTATGATTATATTCCCGTCGATTCGGCATCTGTTTGCAAAGTGGAATAATATCCGGCAGGTAAATGCCCGAGCCGTAGTTAGAAATCAAGTAAAAATAATTTAAAAGGGATCAATAGGGATTACACATGGAAGAAACGATTGGAAAAGCCGCCGGTGATGTTTGGCAGCATCTGAAGCAGAATGGTCCGACTTCAGCCGCCAAACTGAAAACCGAATTGAAGTTAAGTGCGACGCTGGTGGAACGCGCTATCGGCTGGCTGGCGCGTGAAGGAAAACTCCTCGAATCAAAAAAGGGCAAGTGCGCCATGTACGAAGTGAAGGACTAGATGCCGCGCCCACCCTCAAAGTGGCTCCACCATCGTCCCCTGGTCGCTCTGGCTCCGATGGAAGCGATCACTGATCGTCCTTATCGAAAATTGGTGCGCTCACTATGCAGGGAGGTCATACTTTTTACCGAGTTCGCCAGCGCCGGCGGATTGCTGCAAGGCAGTGTCAAAGTCTGGGAGAGTGTGGAATTCGATGATGCGGAGCGTCCGATAGTTGTACAACTATACGATCCATTCCCGGAAAAGCTTGGCATGGCGACTCGGGAGGTTGTTAGACATCTCCATCCCGATGGCATCGATGTAAATATGGGTTGCCCAGTGCGTAAGGTAGTACGAAAAGGCGCGGGGTGCGGGATGATGGGGGAGAGATGTCTGGCGGTCGACGCGGTGCGTCAAGTGCTGGATAACGCCCGCGGCACGCCGGTCTCGATCAAAACCCGACTCGGCATTCACGACAAGACCGAAGTAATCGAACTTGCCCAGGCGTGCATCGCCGAGGGAGTCGAGCAGGTCACCATCCATGCACGTTTAAAGGCGGATTGCCCCAGAACGCCAGCAGATTGGGAAGCATTATCTTTCGCCGCGCGGCAATTGTCTGTCACGGTCATCGGCAACGGCGATATTTGGACAGAGGACGATGCCAGGCGAATGATAGCGCTTGAAGGCATCTCCGGGGTGATGATCGGACGAGCCGCTATCGGCAATCCCTGGCTGTTGAAACGCTGCGTGCAGGCGTTGAATGGTGCTGCTGTCGATCTTCCGCCCTCCCGCGAGGAACGAGTCCGTATCGCGCTCGAACACCTGCGCCTCAATGTACAGTGCAAGGGCGAACGCCGCGGAGTCCTCGAAATGCGTAAAGTCATACGCAATTATATCAAAGGCTCTCTTAACGCAAAACGCATCTGGTTGAAGATCATCCAAGCGGAAACAGAAAAAGAGACTTCGGAGACATTAAAACTTTTCGCCGCGACATAGAACCGGATGAAACCGATTCTTATTTATGACTTCTCATAATCCCACCCTGAGAAACCGTTGAATTCCCCGATTATTCTATCAACTCCACTTGACCGGCGTGTTGCTCGGAAGCTATGTTGAAATTCTTTAAATTGAATAATTCTAAACTAGGGAGGTGAGCAGTGGAACGCATTCGATTCAACAAGAACGACATCTGGTTTGTCGTAATCTGTCTGGTCATTTTAGCCGCTGGCACGTGGTTCAGTGTACGTTATTTTCACACCGCATTTCCGGAAGCTTCCATAGATTTCCGATATAGTAAAAGCGAAGCGGGAACAATCGCCGAAGACTTTTTAAAAGAGATGGAGCTGACGCCTCCGGAGGATTATCATCACGCTTCACTCTTCAATTATGATGATTATGCGAAAACCTTTCTCGAGAAAGAGTTAGGTTTGGAACACGCCCAACAGTATTTTGGGCATCCGGTTCGACTTTGGTACTGGATGCATCGCTGGTTCAAGGCGGAGACAAAAGAGGAGTTCTCTATTTACGTCACTCCAGAAGGTGAAGTTGTCAAACTGGAGCACCTGATCAAGGAAGATGCCGAAGGCGCCGAGATCGAAGAGGACTCCGCCCGGGTGATCGCGGAAGCCTTCCTTGTCAACACCATGAAGCTGGACACAACACAATTGGTCTTTTTAGAAGCGTCAAAGATCGGCAGACCCCATCGCGCCGATTGGGAGTTCACTTACAAAGCCAAGGGCATCGAGCCGGTGAAAGACTCGGATTACCGGTATAAGGTCGTTTTATTGGGAAATAAAGTAGGAAGCTACAAGGAATATCTTCGAGTACCGGATACCTGGAGTCAATCATACCGTCGGTTACGCAGCTTCAATGAACTAGCAAACAACTTTGCCGGCGTCGGGATATTTCTCACCTTTGTCGCGGTGGTGTCGGTGTTTTTCATACGGTTCCGACGAAAAGATATACGACTGAAAACCGCACTCTGGTTTGGCATCATCGCGGCAGCTTTACTCTATTGTACCGACTTGAATGGACTTCCGGGAGCCATCTATTATTACGACACGACAACTTCTTGGTCAGGTTTTCTTATCCAAGAGCTGATCCTTGATCTACTTGCCTCCCTTGGTCTGGGGATTCTCATTTTCATCCTCACCGCCTCGGCAGAGACACTCTATCGCCGTAAATATGCGAATCGGCTTTCCCTATCCCGAATGTTCAGCATCCATGGGCTGCGCACCAAGACCGCTTTCAAGAACATTCTCCTCGGGATCACGATGACGCCGTTTTTCTTCGCCTACCAGATCGTGTTTTACTGGATCGCGAATCGCAGCGGCGGGTGGAGTCCGGCGGATGTCCCGTACACCAATCTGCTCAGCACAGCGATGCCCTGGCTGGCGGTGCTCTTTATCGGATTCATGCCGTCGGTCAGTGAGGAATTTCTCAGCCGCGCCTTCTCGATTCCCTTTCTTCAGAATGCGTTCAAGAACAGGTTTATCTGGCTGGCGGTGTTGATTCCGGCGGTGATCTGGGGATTCGGGCATGCTGCCTATCCCTCGCAGCCCTTCTGGATTCGCGGTGCGGAAGTCGGCTTCGCCGGAATACTGATCGGTGTGATCATGCTGCGGTTCGGTATTCTTCCCACTCTTGTTTGGCATTATACCGTGGACGCTTTTTACACCGCCATGCTACTCTTCCGCAGTGAAAATCCATATTTCATCCTCACTGCCGCGGTTGCCACCGGACTATTGGCAATTCCATTGCTCCTGGCGTTTTTAGCATATCTGCGTAAAGGAACATTCCTGCCTGAAAAAGGGAATTTGAACGAGGATGATGTTTCGGTCGAGCCCGTTCCCGTTAAGGAAGTTGTCATCCCAGAAGTGGAAAAACCAGCGGAACCTTCTGTCTACAAGCCGCTCGGCAATTTCGGGAGAGGTCTGGCGGTGGTATTGCTCATCGCAGGAATCCTGCTCACCTTGATCAACATTCCCAAAATTGGGGATTTCCTTCAGTTTAAAGTCACCACAGAAGAGGCAGTGCAAACTTTCAGCGACAGTTTGCGTGCCAGCGGTTGGGCGGATCCGGACACACTGCAAATCGCTGCGTTTGTCGATGACAGTGGTAACCTTTCTGTCTCCGACAGTTGGGTGTACTTGTTGAAACACAGCACTTCCATCAGGGATTTCAATCATCTGGCGGATTCCACTCTCGGCATGGGAACCTGGCGCCTACAAGCCTGGAAACCGGAAAATCGGCTGCGGTACAAGGGAGAAGTGAATGCACGCTCCGGAAAGATCGAGAGCCTCTCGCCTTGGCTGCCCGAGGAGATGGAATCCGACAGCCTTTCCAAGGACAGTGCTTTTGCCCTCGTGAATGCGGAGCTGAGAAAACGTGGGATCGACCTGGATAACTTCAAACTGGAATCCCATTATGAGACTAAACGTCCGAAACGTATGGATCATTCAGTCATCTTTGAAGCTAATGAAGGTGATCCGCGTCACATTGGCGAAGCGAAATTCAGATATAGTGGTAGTGTCCAGGGCAACTATGTCAGCATTCCAAAGCGACCATTCTATAAGATCCCCGAGGAGTGGGAGCGCAGCCGTAAAGCGACTACTGCAATTCGTTCTGTCCGTCAGGTATTGATAGTTGTCCTTATCGCCGGAATAATCGGCTGGGCGGTCACCCTGCTGGTGCTTTTGACACGTAAGGGCTTGGTTCCCTGGAAGAAAGGATTTCTTTATGCCATCATCCCGGGTGTATTGTCAATTTTAAGCTGGTGTGATACAGCATATCAATTTAAACAACAATACTTTTTCCAGATCGCTCAGCCCTGGAGTGTGTTCAAGACCGGCTCCTATCTCACGATGGCGATGAGTACTGCCATGATTTATCTGGTTTTCGCGCTCGGCTTGGCGTTTCTCTGGGGATTGTATCCGAAAAAACAGCTACTCCTGCGTCGTTTTGAACGAAATTATGCATTCCTGGACAGCGTGTTGGCAATTGCCGGAGCGATCGGACTGATCATAATCAACCGGGTGATCAAAGCTGCCATGACAAATTGGAATCCCTCCTGGTTCCCCTTCAAATCCTGGGGAGTTTCGGAATATCTTGGAACTCCATTTCCCTTCGGCGCACAAATGAATGATGTCCTGATGCCTTTGTTGATTACCATACTCCTCTTGAGTTTTGTCGCGCATCTTTGGGCAGCTCCGATGAAGAAATGGTGGTTACGAGTGCTTTTAATCCTGGGTTTGATCGTCATGCAGTTTGGATTTACCGGGGTTGAACCGAACGAATGGGCATTTCAGTTCATCTCTGGCGCGCTACTGGTGCTCTTTGGCTGGCTGGCGATGAAATTCTTCATCGACGGCAATCCGGTGCGCTTGATTTCTATGGTGCTCGGTTTAGTGTTATACATGCTGCTCTCACAGAGTATTGGAACCGGGTATCCACCTGTCATCGTGCAGGCGTGGATTCTGGCGGGATTGGCGGCGGTCGCCCTGTTCATCTGGCTGGGAGTGCCGAGGAAAACAGGATAAAGCGAAAGGGCAAAACGTAGCATGGGCGTCCCGCCCATGGGAAGCAAAGTCGTAAGTGTAGCATGGGCGTCCCGCCCATGGATAAGTAAAGTCACAAGCGTAGCATGGGCGGGAC
>CAZCRQ010000220.1:0-5268 GCA_964501095.1 uncultured bacterium
CCAGATTCTGGGGAGTTTTCACTTCAGTACCTTTCATAATTGTTCCAGGCTGACGACACAAGTTGTAGGGAAAGCAATGAACGAAAAAGATCAGATATCAATTATCGAAACTCCTGAAGATAGTTCGTACAGTGCCTCGAATATCCAGGTGTTGAAGGGTCTCGAAGCGGTTCGGAAGCGTCCGGCGATGTACATCGGGGATACCGCCAGCCGTGGGATTCATCACCTGGTCTATGAAGTTGTTGACAACTCGATCGATGAAGCACTGGCGGGGTATTGCTCGCGAATTGTTGTTATTATACATGACGATAACAGTGTCAGCGTGGAGGATGATGGTCGAGGCATCCCAGTCGGGGATCATCCTGACTACAAAAATCCACCGAAAAGCGCCTTGGAAGTGGTGATGACAGTGCTTCACGCCGGCGGAAAATTCACTAAGGACAGCTATAAGGTATCCGGCGGATTGCATGGCGTAGGGGTCAGCGTAGTCAACGCCCTGTCGGAATGGTGCTTGGTCGAGTCGATCCGCCATGATAAAGTATACCAGCAGACCTACCGGCGGGGTATTCCGGAAACTCCGGTAATTGAGTTAGAAGGAAAACCGAAAAGAAAACGTGGCACATTTACTCGATTCCGACCAGACCGGGAAATTTTCGGCAAACGAGAATTTTCCTTCGATACCATCAGCAGCCGTTTACGGGAATTGGCATATCTGAACAAGGGATTATCCATCACCCTGATCGACAAGCGTCCCAGCGAGGGCGAGATAAAGGAGGATTATTATTTCAAAGGCGGCTTGTCGCAGTTTATTACTTACCTGGATGAAAATCGAACGCCGATTATCTCCCAGCCGATCTATTTTGAAAAAGAACGCGAGGGAATGCCGGTGGAAATCGCCTTCCAGTACAACGATTCCTATACGGAAAACATTCACACTTATGTCAATAATATCAATACGATAGAAGGGGGAACGCATCTTATCGGTTTTAAAACCGCTCTGACTCGCTCCCTAAACAATTATGCCACCAAGATGAAACTCTTCAAAAAAGAGGGGTTTATCTTGACCGGCGAGGATTGTCGAGAGGGGCTTACCGCGGTAATCAGCATCAAGGTGGCGGAGCCGCAGTTCGAGGGGCAGACGAAGACCAAACTGGGGAACAGCGAAGTAAAAGGAATTGTCAGTTCAATCGTCGGCGAGATGTTGTCTGAGTACCTGGAGGAGAATCCGCACAACGCCAAACTGATCGTCGAAAAGACTCTTCGGGCATATCGCGCTCGTGAAGCCGCACGTAAGGCGAAAGAGCTAACCAGACGCAAAGGTGTGCTGGAATCGGGGGGTCTGCCGGGTAAACTGGCGGATTGCAGCACGCGAGATTTCGAAATGGCAGAGCTGTACCTGGTGGAGGGAGATTCCGCCGGCGGCAGCGCCAAACAAGGACGTGACCGTCGATTCCAGGCGATTCTGCCCCTGCGGGGAAAAATTCTCAATGTCGAAAAAGCCCGTTTGGATAAAATTTTATCGAATGAAGAAATCCGTACCATCATCTCCGCCATTGGCGCCGGAATCGGTGCCGGGGCGGGAAATGAAGAGGATGAGCGTGATTTGTTCAATAATGCCAATGGCGACAGCGGCAACGGCGGTTTCGACATCTCCAAACTCCGTTATGGCAAAGTAATCATCATGACCGATGCCGATGTCGACGGCGCACATATCCGCACCCTGCTGATGACCTTCTTCTTCCGTTATATGCGGGAATTGGTGGAGCAGGGGATAATCTACATCGCCCAGCCGCCGCTCTATCGTCTGAAAAAAGGCTCACAGGAGGTGTACGCTTACGATGAGGAGGAGCGTGAGCGCAAACAGAAAGAGATGGGACAGGGCAACATCACCATCCAACGCTATAAAGGTCTGGGCGAGATGAATCCGGAACAGTTATGGAGTACGACCATGGATCCGGAGCGACGGACAATTCTCCGTGTCACCCTTGAGGATGCCGCCGCCGCTGACCGTATCTTCTCCACCCTGATGGGCGATGCCGTCGAGCCAAGGAAACAGTTTATTGAACGAAATGCGAAGTATGTGAAAAATCTGGATATTTGAAAAAATGTTATAATGGTTAGCATAGTGTCATTTCAATGAACCAAACATCATTGTTTCCTGATTGTGTAAATGATTCACCTTTAACCGAAGGGATCAAATATGCGGGATCCAAGCTGAAACTTCTTCCCTATATTCTTCAACTAGCGCGGAAGGTGGAGGCACATACCGTCTGGGATGGTTTCTCCGGGACAACTCGGGTTTCGCAAGCTTTTGCCAAGTTAGGCTACCAGGTTATTTCAAGTGATACGGCGGTATGGTCGGAAAATTTCGGAACATGTTATCTGCTCAATAAAAAACGACCAAAGGAATATAAAGAATTAATAGATCATCTTAATTTGTTAACTCCAATAGATGGATGGTTTACCAAACATTATGGTGGTTTACCAAATGGAAGATCATCGGTTCAATTGGATGGTTTGAAGAAGCCCTGGCAGGTTCATAATACGCGTAAGCTCGATGCCATTCGCGAGGAGATAGACCGCCTTTCTTTATCGAATATAGACAGAGCGGTCGCTTTAACGAGTCTCATCCTTGCTCTTGATGAAGTAGACAGCACCATAGGTCATTATGCCGCGTATTTACAAGAATGGTCACCACGCTCATACAAAAAACTGGTTTTACAAGTACCGAATGTTTTTATAAACGATAAAGCTCATAGTGTAGTACGCAATAACATTTTCAAGCTCCTAGACTCTGTATCTGCCGATTTAGCTTATTTCGATCCTCCTTATGGATCGAACAACGAGAAAATGCCACCTTCACGTGTTCGCTATGCCTCCTATTATCATCTCTGGACAACAATTTGTCTTAATGATAAACCGAAGCTCTTTGGAAAAGCGAAGCGAAGGATTGATACTTCCGATACTATCGCCGGTTCGGTTTTTGAGGAGTTCCGGCAGAATAGCAATGGACGGTTTATCGCGGTAGAGGCAATAGATCGCTTGATTCATGCCGCGAATGTCAGGTGGATTATCTTGTCTTACAGTTCTGGAGGAAGAGCCACCGCCAGAGAATTAAATGAAGTTCTTTCATCTAATGGTCAAATTATTGAGACACTAGAAATTGACTACAAGAAAAACGTCATGGCTGGGATGAAGTGGACGAATGAATGGGTACGTGATGCGGAAGAAGCGAATCGCGAGTTTCTATTTTTGATCGAAAAGTAAAACTTAGGTATTTAAACAATGCAAAGAAAAATCGATAACAAGAAAGACATTCTTCTCCTGCTTCTGTACTCACCAGGTGTAGGAACGTCATTCAATGAACCGATAGTCGGGAGGACTCGTCTAGTCAAAATGCTTTTTCTTTTTTGGAAAGAATGCCTGAAGCAATTCAAGCGAGGGTTAGCCATTACGGAAGAGAATTTTTATGAGTTCTTTCCTTGGAATTTCGGTCCATTCTCGAAGGAAGTATATAATGATTTAATGTTTTTTCTTTTAAGAGGATTTATTGAGAGCGAAGATTCAGAAAGTGAATTATTACCGGAGGCGGCAGCCGAGTGGATGGAGTGGATGAAGATGTCGTCTCCAGAAGCTGATGACGAGGGAATTACAGAATATGATGAGCAATCATATAAACTATCAGAAAGAGGTGAAAAATTCGCGAAGGAGTTATATGAAAGCCTTAATAAGGAACAGAGAAAGATACTAAGGACTTTCAAGGGTAAGTTGGTCAGAACACCCTTGAAGGCGATCCTTAAATACGTGTATGAGAAGTATCCAGATTTTACGGAAAGGTCACATATTCGGCAGCAAATATTAGGAGACAAATATTGAAATGAATCTCGAATTCACCCCAGCCTTTTTAACCGCCTGGATTCCGGTCATATTAGGAGGTATTTTCTCCTATTTCAAACCTTACATAGGAGATCGAGATAAGTTTAAGGAACGCTGTCAAAAATCATTAGATACAACCAGCGAGAAAATTGCTGTGGAAATATCGGAGCTTATCAGGCAAACCAGCAAATTCGATAAC
Organism: uncultured bacterium; assembly: GCA_964501095.1. Classification (GTDB taxonomy): domain Bacteria; phylum Electryoneota; class Electryoneia; order Electryoneales; family Electryoneaceae; genus CAZCRQ01. The sequence goes on from CAZCRQ010000220.1 coordinate 4,076, forward strand.
CTTCCACGAGGCGATGGAATTCAAACACCAGATTATTGTGGTAATGTTGCTTCGGCGATTAACCGTCATAGCAAAATAAGTATCAGGGCAGATAGATGGATTAATACTTTCGGGTATTGTGAGTCAACATTAGTCTTCTGCACGATTTTTGCATTGATATGTATGTTTATTTCATTAATCATGCCCAGTTGGACTAATCCACTTGTCATTATAGTAGTTGTGATAACATTTGTGGAGATATCAGCTATTCTAGCAACGAGAAGCATTCTCAAGAGGAGCGAACAAGATGCTGAAATACTATGATGATAATGTTCAATTACCAGCCTCTTCAGAGTTACAACTGGTATTTTCAGTCGGTGAATTTTTAAAAAGCCAAGGCTACAAAATTCGCTTTGAGATCTCGAATATGGGGCAGAGCATTGATTTAGTGGGAATAAAAAATCGTTGGATTACCGCTGTTGAGGCGAAGCTTAATAATTGGCGGCGTGCGCTTGTTCAGTGTCGCGCACATGAATCGGTAGCAGATTATATAGTAATTGCTTTGGCACAAAAGTCGGTCTCGAGTGAATTAGATGAAGAATTGAAGGCAAATGGATGGGGATTGCTTTTATATAATTCTGTTAAAGATGAATGGGTATGGAGAGTTAAACCTGTGCGAAATCAGAAAATTTGGAAGCCACAAAGAAAGCGCTTCGTTGAATCTATGAAAAAGGTTAGTTATGTCTCTTGAGCATTGGATGATGTTCAGCACTTTTTCTGAACAGGAACATTTTATTTACCCTAGACAAGATACATATCGTGGAGTTGTTTTCAATGCAAATATGGCAGCTCACGCCCCAGGAGGTCTCGCGGTTTTTATTCTTGAGAAGCTTACAGCTAACCATGAATACCTTGTTGATCCTATTACCCATGCTTTTCAGCATGATCCAGTATACATAAGAAGCGATAATGGAAGAGGGGAAGTTAAGAGGTCTATTAAAACGCTAGCAGAACAGTACGGAGTGCAAATATCTTCTATTGTAGGAAATAAGGCACTATTACCACATGATATAACAGATGAAGAGTCACTTTCCAGAAATGTACTTGAGTTCCAGCGTTCTTATTTACGTGAAAACATGAAAAATTCAGATGCAGCAAAGTATCTGGATGATGCTGAAATAAAGGTTCCCCATGCACTCATAGCTCCTTATTTT